>JAMOMX010000001.1 GCA_027066935.1 Sulfurimonas sp.
TTAATGCGACTACATGTGAAATATGCTCATTTGATAAAAGATGATAGACATTATCAAATACCAACTCCACACCATGTAACTCTTTTTTTAATATTTTGTACGTGTCTTTTGTATTTTTCGCATAGGGATGTGGCTTAAAATAAATCGCAGTATAATCTGTAGCCAGTTCTTTTATTCGAGGTAAATAATCTAGTAAAGAGAGATAATTTTCACCATCAAAAACGACATTATCATATTCTGTTTGACCGATAAGTAACAAGGAGTTATGTTTAATACAATTTCTTTTAACTGTTTTTAAAAAAGTGGCCTTAATGATATCAGCATGATGATAAAAAATATTATAATTTACTTCATATTTTTTTAACTTTCTTCTTAAATCATTATCATTGGTTTGAAAGTTAAAAAATATGTCATCCGCAAAACGTAGGGGGTGAATAGAGAGGTTAAAAGATGACTCCTTTGCTTTTAATAACTCTATTTCTTCAAAATAAATTGGTATTTGTGAGTTTTCAATAAAAGAGTTAAAAAGGCATCTCATCCATTTTTCATTATATTCTGTCACAGGTTTTTCTTTTAAAATTTTTTTTCCTTACTAACATACTAATTAATAAATAAAATATTAACCATTTTTACTTCTAAAGATATTATCTACTTTCAATTAAAACTCAGTAGTATACTTGTATTCCTATCTTACTTTATAACGACTATATCATTTAAAAAATAACAAATATAAAACTTTTTTACATTATAGTTCCTAATAATTTGAGTTTAAATACTAAAAGGATAACAAAATGAAAAAAATGATTTTTTCTATTCTCGCAATAGGCTTAGTTTCTGCTAACCTCTCTGCAGCATGGTTAACAGGGACAATAAGTAACGTTGGTGTATATGGAGATACCGTTTATATTATGGTCGGCTCTAGTAACAAAAGAGTAGATCCAGCACTGAGTATAGAAGCAAAAAAAGTGATGAATGCTACTGCCCTAACTGCTTTTGCCTCTGGAACAACAGTAAAGCTTAGATATAGTGAAACTACTTCTGGGACGTGGGATGCAATACAACTAATTAAATAACTACATTTAGTATCATGATGTTATGTGGATTATCTACATCATATCATGGTGCTCTTCTTCCTCTACACATTCAATAATATTTTTGATAATAGTTACTACTGTTGTGAAGTTCTCCCGCAAATATGCAGTTTCAAACTGTGTCATCAACGCTGATAATACAATATCTTTTACCAATAACTTATCATCTCTTTTATTATTAAAAAGATCTTTCAGTTTATTCTTTGAAGCTTTATTAATAGGAAAGTTACTACCAATTGTATCAATTTTCCATGTTCCCCAATGAAGTAAAAGTAGCTTATTCTGATATTCAATTAATGTATTTTTTGTAACCACATAGTTTATTATTTGCTTGGGCATAAACTCTAATTTCAGTAATATTGATTCATAATATTTTTCAAATTTTTTGATCACATATACATCTTCTTCATTAGTAACGATATAAAGTTTATAGAAAATATTTTGATTTAACCGTTGATAAATAAAAGGGTGTGTTCTTTCATACTGCTTCAATAACTCTGGTACTGGACTAAAAAAAAGCATCTTTGTATAGATATCTAATTGCTTCTCTTTATAGTTATCTACCGAAAAGGGTGACAAATCTATGTATTCATATAAATGGCAATGACACTCCTCAATAGTAGACACATTTAATAGCCTTAATGAAAACTGAGCGTTATTTTTTGATAAAAGAGAAGCCTCATGCTGTGCTTGTGAAGAAATTATTTTATTAAATATTTTAATAAGAAATTTTTTCTTTGATGTATGCACAGTAAAAAATGCAATATTTTTTATATCTACAGAATAAAAAGATATTTTCTCTAATAAAAAATTTTCTTTAAAAGTATTTGAAAGTATTGTTTGTACAAGATTATTTCTATTGTCATAATCCAGTAGTTTCCAAAAAATATCTTCTTGCATACTATCCGATGAATTAATTCGAATATGTCTATAAAAGAAAATTGAATTGATATCAATTCGTTTTTCATAAGAGTTTATTAAAGTCTTAAGTGCAGATGATAACTTTGAAAGAATCTGCCTAATCAAAAGTATTGCAATAATTACTATTAATTTATTGACATGATTACCAACTATTAAAATATCTATCAAAATTGACATAAACACTATAAGGAAAATAATTCCATGAAGCAATTTAATGATTTGATTATATTTTTCTTTTAATAGAATCGAATATTTTTCACTTTGATATATTAGTTGAAAGAACAATACTACTATTAAAATAAAAACTATAGTTACAATAGGTACCAATGGATAAAGAATCCCAATAAACAGTAATGAAACACATACAAATATAAAATCTGCTAAACTCTCTATATGTTTTCGATAAGCATTTTTGGCAAATACGTCTTGATGTTCAAAAAGAACAACTTTTTTATTATTTTCTAAAATTTTCAAGGAAGCTTTTTCTGAAATAACAACAATACACCAATCAGCAATTAAATGAAGAATAAAAAAGAGTACTGTTAACAGCGCCAAAAAAAAGATAAATCCATCAATTTCTAAACCTTGAAATAACTCTGGAAAAAAACTGGGGATTTGTTCTGAAGCTAATATCATAATAACTTTTAAAGGCATTAATATAGACATTAACAAAAAAACTTGGGATGCTAATGATAGCCCTATAATTCCAACTGTTTCCAAAGGAACCAAATCTAGAAAACGTTTTGTAATAACAATATACCAGCGAAAGACAAGTTTAATTTTAGAAAAAAACATTAGTATAATTACAATTTGACATTAGGTTTTATACCTAACCTTCAAATCTATCCCCAAACTTATAATCTTTTACAGCAACTTTACCTAGAAAATCTTGTAGATATTTTGGGTGCATTCCAAATCCCGGTCTAACACTCCTTAAGTTTTCATCAGTAAGAGTTTCCCCTTTCTTTATATCTTTCGACACATATAAACTTCTACTAAATTGTCTACTTTGTCGCTTTTTTTCACTCATACTGTAATCTACTTTTCCTAAAAGTTTTTCGGTATCTCTTACAGCCTTTATCATTTGTGCAAATTCTTGCTTATCAAGTGAAAAGTCAGCATCTGGTCCACCAAGTGATTTGTCTAAAATAAAATGTTTCTCTATAACTCTAGCTCCAAGCGTAACAGCAACTATAGGTGCAGTAATACCTAATGTATGATCTGAAAAACCAGAAATTACTCCAAAAGTTTCTGCAATATTGGGAATTGTTTTTAGATTGGCGTCCTCTAAGGGTGCGGGGTATGCACTTGTACATTTCAGTACAATAATGTCACTGTTTCCTTCACGTTTACATATATCTACTGCATCTTGAATTTCATCTATTGTTGCAATACCTGTTGATAAAATCACTGGTTTACCCTTACTCGCCATATATCTTATAAGCTCATAATCCGTTATTTCAAAAGACGCTAACTTATACGCAGGCGGATCAAATTGTTCTAGAAAATCAACAGATTTTTTACTGACAGGTGCAGAGAAGCAGATAATTCCCAACTCTTTCGCATAATCAAAAATTTTTTCATGCCATGCCCAAGGCGTATGAGCTTCATTGTAGAGGTCATAGATTTTTCTTCCATCCCACAACGTACCGCCGCTTACAATAAAATCATCTCTACTACAATTAAGTGTATGTTCCTCAGCTGTAAAAGTCTGAATTTTAATAGCATCTGCACCTATCTCTTTAGCAGCTTTCATGGTATCTAATGCAATCTGAAAATCCCCATTGTGATTGGCACTCAACTCTGCAATTATGAATACTCCATCTTTGTCTATATCAAAATTTCCAATTTTCATATGTTAACTCCATGCAAATAATATTATGTTCCATATCTATTTTATCCTGTTTATAAGATCTAAACTTTTGATTTTGATAAAGAGCTATTGCTTTTATATTGTTCTCAAATACTTTAGCAGTAAGTCGTTTACAATCTAGCTTATTGAAAGCATAGTCACAAATGGTCTCAATCAATATATGACCGACACCTTTTTTAGCTGGGTTAGCATAGAGTCCAAATTCGGCACATTGTTGCTCTTTATTAATACCTATAAAATAGACAACACCTATTTTAACTCCATTAGATAAAAGGAGAAAGTATTCTTTATCTGTAACTTGCTTAAGCGATGCAATAAACTGAAAATGATCTGCTTCACAAATTATCTGTGAGTTATACATCCATTTGCGTACATTTTCATTATTTCTCCAGTTTAAAATATCCAACTGTTCATCTCTTGAAAGATCATAAAATGGTATCAGACTTACTTCATTTAAACTCATTTTAATACTCTCACAGACTGAAATGCTTCAACATACTTTTTACCCACTCGCATTCCTTGATATTGAGCATTAAGCTTAATACCTTCTAAACTTCTTGGATGCGGATATTTACATAGTTCAGAATCATATACTTTCATTGCTTCTATTTTTAAATCAATAGTTTCTGAAATATCAAAAAAAGTATCTGGTGAGAAAGAAAGAGGATAGTTCCACTCCGTAGATGAGAGTATTTCAAAACTATATATCTCTTTCACACACTCATCTTGCATTGGGCGAGTCGCTGTAATAACAGCTTGATAAGTTATTTGATGATCTATATTTAAATCATGTTCATAATGTGTAAAGATAATATCTGGTCGTATCTCTTCTTTGACTTTAGAGATAACTTTTATAATATCTAATAAAT
>JAMOMX010000002.1 GCA_027066935.1 Sulfurimonas sp.
GTGTTCGATACTCCATATCAGTAAACATACGAGGCCACTCTTCATCATCAATACTGCATCTATACTTATTTACCATATTTGAGTCTTTATATTTTATCTCTAGAAAATAGGGAGGTTTTGGTTCATATCCATAAGCTCTTGCTCTCATATTAAATCGAGGATTTTTAGTGTAGAGACGATTTTTTAAAAAGGTATAGTTTGGAGTATCATAGTATAGACTATTTACTGGATAAAAAGAGTCTGGAGATGTTTTTGAATGATAATCAAGAGTACAATATCGCATAAGATACTCAGTCATCGGTTCAATAACCTCGGTTGGTATAATATATTTTAATTCATATCGGTCTAGTTTTGAGATATACGCTCCACCTAAATTTGACATTTTAATAAGCTCCTAAATTTCTTGTTTTTTAAAAAGTGTACTCTTAGTGAGTCCATTTGTAATAGATAAAAGATTGATATATTTACTATATAGCTGTTGTTCTACCTCTATCATATCTTTTTTAATTACCAGATGCATACCTTGTAAACTAAACAATATAAAAGGGTCATGATTTTTAAGTTGTTGGTATGTATTGTAAAAATTATCTTTATCGATACTCTCTTTGGCATGAGTTAATTTGGAGTTTAAAACATTTATCTCACTTATAAGCTCTAAGATTTCATAATTTAACTCTTTTTCTATATTTGATAATCTATTTTGTGCATTGATGATTCTTAAGTTATCACCTGCACTTTGAGCCATATCACCACCAGGCCAAAAGTACTCTACACTTAAACCAACAGAGAATGATTTTGTAAAAGTATCTCTATTTTCATACTGTAAATCTAAACTATTTATGCGAAGGGAATTTTCTATCTTGTTTAAGTTCATCTCCTCTTTTGCTAAATTGACTAAGGCTCTCTCTTTTTTTGTATATGTTTCTAAGGTTTTTAAGAAAATATGTTTATTTTGATTTGCAAAGTTAACTATCTCATTTGTCTCTATAAGAGGAATATTTTCAAATGCTTGATCAATTTCTTTACTATTTTTTTCAGGAATATATCCTTGTATGGATGCAAGCATATTTTGATAAATCTCTTTTTGTTGTTCTAAATCAAATTTAGCATTTTGTACTTTGTATTTTAGCTTGGATAAATCAAGAATATCCGAGGCACTATCAGTAGCAAGAAGTAATGCATCTAATTTATTTTTGTTTAGATTTACTATCTCTTGGGTATTTTTATAAGATTTTTTCTGAAAGTATGTATCAATAAGTAATGTGTAATGTTTCTTGAGTGTGCTTATTTTAGCATCTTGATAAGATGCATCAATTTGATTTTTTATCAAACCATAAATTTTTTCTTCACTCTCTCTTTGAGAAAATGTTTTAGGATAGATTCTTATCTCATATTCATCATCAATGTCGCTTTTATCAAACCGTGAATAACCGACATTTACTCTTATCTTCTCTATGAGTGTTTTATCAAACTCATTTTCAGATAGTTCGACTTGTTTAATTTGTAAATCTTTAGTTGAAGATGCTAAAAAGTCTTCAAAAATAGATTTAGCATCTAGCGTGTTTATAAAAACTAGGATAAAAAAAATAGTGTATTTTTGCATTAGATATATCTCCTTATAAAAATCAATTTAGATTTAAAAATTTTAATAATGATTCAATTTTTAATTCAAAGCTATTTTTTTCAATATTTGAAATAATCATCACTTTTTTACCTACCTGCAAACTATTTTCAGGAAGACTTATAGATACTTTGTATCCCCAAAGTGGGACAATTTTATATTTTTTAAGTTTTAGTGGAATCTCTTCAATACGATTTTCAATATTTTCTATTGTTCCATAAACCAAGTTTTTACTATGGTCTGTTTTATTAAAAGAGGTGATAGCAACTACCTGTCCCACTTTTAATTCATTTAAAATATCTTCATGAATATAACCTGTTACAGATTCTGGATATTTAGAGTATATAGTTAAAAGAGGTTCAAAAGATTCTATTTGAGAATTTTTACTATGGGATATAGAACCAATTTTACCATTCATTGGTGCATATATGGTTAATTCATCTTCCTCTTGACTTAAAATATTTTTCTCTTCTAATAGTTCATTGATTTGTGTTTCAAATGGAATATTTATATTTTCTAACTGTTGCTTGAGATGCTTATTGTTAGTCTTATATAAAGATTGTATAGATTGTTTTTCCTGTTTTAGTGATTTAATTTTATGTTCAATGGTGGTAAAAGATTTGTTATCTGTATCCATTATCGTTTGAAGTAGCTTTTTATTGGTTTTTAATTTTAGCTCACTTTGTGTAATTTGCAAACCAAGCCTATCCATATCAGCTAAGTATTTTATCTTTAGTGTCTCTAGTTGTCTGTTTATCTCATTTGTTGTAGTTAATTTTTCAGCATTTAATACAGCTATCTTGCTATTTATCGCATTGATTTTTGAGACTAAATCTGACCTAACTAATTTTGCAAGAAGTTCACCTTTTTCAACTTTTTGACCAGGTATAACAAAAGCTTCTTTTAGTTGCACTGGGTATGAAAAGTTTATTGAATGTTCTTTACTTGCAGTAAGTCCCATAAACTTATCTACTTTTGCTTGATTAAAAAATGTAATGATTACAAGTAAAATGATTGCAACAGCCCAAGCCGTAAAAAGTACAAATTTTCCTTTTCTCATAACTCTACCGTTGCCTCTTGCATCATAAAGTGAATCCCTTTTATAGATGGGGTTTTACTTAAAGCTGCAATAAAATCATCCTGCCTAGCACCTTTTTTTAGTTTTACTTGATATGCATAATCTAGCCGATTACCTTGAGACATGTCTCTGAGTGTAATCAATGCAAATGTTTTGCAAGATTCTCGCATAACTTTTTCCAATACCTCTTTGTTGTCTGTTTCATTTTCAAGACTAAAACGAAGCATCCCATCAAAAAAACTACTCTCCCCAAAAGGCGATAGATACAAAATAAAAGCAGCTATAATAAATGTAGCCGCACCTACAATAGCAATGCTGTATCCATTTACCCCACATGAAACACCAACTGCCAAAGATGCAAAAACAAAAACAATATCACGAGAATCTTTAAAATTAGTTCTAAAACGAATCACCGTCATAGCCGCCATAATCCCTAACCCTCTTGCTAAATTGTCTCCTACAGCTTGCATAACCGTAGCTGCAACTATAGAAATCAAAACCAATGTTTGTACATAGTTTCTAGAATATGAGAGTGCTCGATATGTTTTCTCATAAGTAATAGCGATAAGTGTTGATAGAACAAAAGCCAATAAAACTGCATATACTAAAGATATAATTGTAATATTACCCGTTGTAGTTTGAAGTGTCATAAAATCTAGCAATATATTTTCCTTAATTAGATATTTTTATATTTGAATCAACATAATTTGTTGAAAAATGAAGTATATTGTATGATTATGAAGATTTAATGAAGTATACTTAAAAGGTAAATAAAAGGAGTAATATGTATAAAATAGTTATCTTAATAATATCAATGTTTTTAATTGGATGCGGAGGCAGTGGCGATGATAGCACTCAAAAGACTAAAATAATTACATCTATAAAAGAGGCTTCAGGAATTTGCTATGTCTCAAAAACTGATACTCTCTTTGTTGTTGGCGACAACGGTTTTGTGTATGAGATAGATAAAAATGGTTCTAAACTAAATGAAAAAGATTTAAGCACAAGAGCTAACAATGATTTTGAAGGTATAGCGTATGATGAGCAAGAAGATCTGCTCTATATCGCACTTGAAGGTGTAGATAATATTTTAGTTCTAAATAGAGCCTTAGAGTATCAACGAGAAGTAAATGTTAATAGACAAGATAGCGAAGGTAAAGAGATATTAGAAAACAAGAATGACGGACTAGAAGGTATCTCTATCTATAAAGGAAAAGTTTATCTCTCAAATCAATCTTTTAAAAAATTTCCAAAATCTGATCCTTCAGTTTTAGTCAAATTAGACTCCGTATCTGGAGACAAAGCAAATATTGAAGAGGTAATCAACCATGGCTATTTAAATATCTCTGGTATGACATTTTATGGTGATATGCTATATCTAGTAAGCGATAGTGACAATTTATTGATAAAATATGACTTAATAACTAGCAAGGTGATTAATGCTCAGCGTATTAAAGATTATTTTGATGATACTCTTTCTGATATTGCATTAGAGGGAGTGGCATTTGATAATGAGGGGTATATATATTTTGCAATAGATGATGAAAATGAAGGAAGAGTTTTAAAATATAAATTTTTTTAATTTAAATCTAATTGTATAACCTTCTATTTTATGCTAAAATTAAATTACTAAAATTTAAGGCTTATCTGTGTACTTTTTTACAAACATAATTGGAAAATTTATAAAAACCTCACAACTGAGAGACTCCTTTTTTCTGCTATTTATATTTGCTGGTATCTCTTTTTTGTTTGCAATTTTTATGATTTTTTATGAAAATTACTCTGTTGTAGATACTTACTACTATATCATCACTACTGCTACAACTGTTGGGTATGGAGATTTGTCGCCACAAAGTAGTTTGGGCAAAGTATTAGTGACATTTTATATGATATTTAGTATCGCTATTTTAGGTGTATTTTTAGGAAAAGTTGCTGATTTTATAATTAAGTTAAATACAAAAAAATTAAAAGGTTTGATTGCTGTGAAAGAAGATGTAGATTTATTGATTGTTGGGTATGCAGGTAGTGAAAAGATGAGTGAACTTGTCAATG
>JAMOMX010000003.1 GCA_027066935.1 Sulfurimonas sp.
CAAATCTCTGGATTAAACTCACTAATAGAGAGTAAACAAAAAAGATTAGATTCTATAATAGAGGAGCGATTAGAATGGGAAGAACTGTTTAAACAAAGACTTGTAGATAAACAAAGAATTAGAGAGTTAAAAAGGGAAACCAACCTAATAGAGGGTGATTTAGCAAGTACTGAATCTCAAATAGCAAAACTTAATGAACAAATTAGTGAGGCTAAAACTCAAGAACTTTTACGAGAAAAAGAATCAAAAAAAGAGACACTTCAAAGATATGTTGAAGCTAAATCTATAATATCTGATTTAAAATCGAAGATTATTGCAAGTGAAGACACTTTACAAAGAACAAATATAATTGCCCCAATTGATGGAACTGTTGTTGGTCTTAGTTTACATACTGTTGGTGGTATCATAAACCCAAGTAATCCAATACTTGAGATTATACCTCATGACTCCGAGCTATTGATAATAGCGCAAGTGCAAACAACAGATATAGATAAAGTTAAAGTTGGATTACTAGCTGATGTAATGTTTTCAGCATTTAATCTAACCCATGTACATGTTATACAAGGTGAAGTTATCCATGTATCAGCAGATAGTTTTACAGATGAAGCAACAGGTTTACCATACTATGAAGCAAAAATAAAAGTTACAAAAGCAGGTAAACAAACTTTAAAAGACAATGGCTTTGTCTTAGTTTCAGGGATGCCAGCACAGGTGATGATTCAAATAGGTGACAGAACAGCTCTAAGCTACCTTGTGAAACCTTTTACAGAGATGTTAGATAGGAGTTTTAATGAAGAATAATAAGCTTATATCAGCTCTCTTTTTACTAAACTTTTGTATAACTTATCTTAGTGCAGAGGTTTTACTTTTTTCTAAAGCTTATGAATTAGCTTTAGAAAATGCGAATGAAATTAAATCTTCAATCTATCTAGCTCAATCTGATGAAGAAAAAATAAAACAAGAAAAAGCTAACCTATATCCACAAATTAATTTTTCATCATATTATAAAAAATCAGAATATGAAACAAATCCATTAAACACAAAGACTGAACAAGGCTTAATAAGCCACACTCTCTCTTTGAGTCAATCAATATATAATGCAAAAACCTACTCAAAAATAGACGCACAAAGAGCAAGAAGTGAGTATTCTAAAAGTATTATAAAATCAGAAAAAGAGAAGTTAGCTCAAAATTTATCAAATGCTTATTTGGATGTTTTAAAGTCAAAAAATAAAATAGAACTCTATAAGTCTTATCTTGCATTTGCTGAATCTAGACTTAAAGAGATAACAAAAAAATATGAGATGAATTTAGCAAACAAAATGGACCTTCTCCAAAGAGAGGTTGATTATAATTCAGCAATGATAGATCTAAAAAGAGAACAACAGTTATCTAGCCTGTACCATCTAAAATTAAACCAGTTTGTTGGGTCTTACCAATATGAACTACCAATAATAAATTTTGATAAAGAAATTTTAGAGATTATAAATTTAATGAGAGAGACAGTTAATCATGATAATATAGCTCTAAAGATAAAACAAGCACAAATTGCACTTGAAATATCTCAAAGTGATGTTAAATCTGCAAAAGATGAGCATCTTCCTAGATTGAATTTTGATGCATCTTATTCTAAATATGATACAGATGATCCAAATATAGAAGCTCCATATAATAATACTAAATATTTTATGTTTACCCTAAATCTCCCTATATACAGTGGTGGACAGGTTTCTTCAAAAGTAGAATCAGCAGAGCTAAAATATAAAGCTGCCCAAGAAGAGTTAAGTCGAGTAAAAAAAGAAGTTACCTTAGAGCATAATGAGATGACTGTTTATTTTGAAACTTCTGTTAAGTCTGTTTCTATGTATAGAGATGCTTTAAACTCAGCAAAATTATATGTAGAGTCAGTTGAACAAGGTTATGAGCATGGGTTAAAAAGTCTACTTGATTTGAATGATGCTAAAGTAAAATTAAATGAAGTAAAGTATAAATATATTGAAAATATATATGAAGTTGTTAACTCATATATTGGGCTATTGATTGCTACAAATAATTTTGAAGATATAGATTTATTAGATATGTTAGTACAGTAAAATAAAAAGGTTTTATTATGAAAAAAGCAATTGTAACAGGTGCTACAGGGCAAGATGGTGCTTATTTAATTGAACTTCTTTTATCTAAAGATTATGAAGTATATGGTACTTATAGGCGGACATCATCTGTAAACTTTTGGAGATTAGAAGAGTTGGGTATTGAAAATCATACTAATTTACATTTAATAGAGTATGACTTAACAGATCAAGCAAATAGCATAAGAATGGTATCTGAAATTCAGCCTGATGAGATATATAATTTAGCAGCACAAAGTTTTGTAGGTGTATCTTTTGAGCAACCACTTGCGACTGCTCACATAACTGGACTTGGGTGTGTGCATCTTTTAGAAGCTATCAGAATTATAAATCCAAAAATTAAATTTTACCAAGCTTCAACATCAGAGATGTTTGGAGAGGTTCAAGAGATACCTCAAAAAGAGAGTACACCTTTTTACCCTCGAAGTCCTTATGGTGTAGCAAAACTGTATGCTCACTGGATGGTAATAAACTACAAAGAATCTTATGATATGTTCGCTTGTAGTGGGATACTTTTTAATCATGAATCACCACTAAGAGGAAAAGAGTTTGTAACTAGAAAAATAACAGATTGTGTAGCAAAAATAAAGCTTGGCTTGCTTGATTGTATGGAGCTTGGAAATATGGATGCAAAAAGAGACTGGGGTTTTGCAAAGGATTATGTTGAGGGGATGTACTTGATGCTTCAAGCCGATATTCCTGATACTTATGTTTTAGCAACAAACCGTACCGAGAGTGTAAGAGATTTTGTAACTATGGCATTTAAAGGTGCTTCAATTGAGATAGAATTTCAAGGTAGTGGCGAAGATGAAGTCGCTATAAATAAAGCTAATGGAAAAACTGTAGTTAGAGTTAATCCTAAATTTTATAGACCTGCTGAAGTTGAACTACTAATAGGTGACCCTAAAAAAGCAAAAGATGAGTTAGGTTGGGAGCCAAAATGCACACTAGAGGAGTTATGTGCTATGATGGTAAAAGCTGACCTAAAAAGGAATGAGCTTGGATTTAGTTTCTAAAAAAGTTTTAATCACGGGTATAGATAGTTTTACTGGTATTCACTTAAGTAGATATCTTGAAAAAAATAATTATGATGTTTATGGAAGCTCTTTTTTTAATGAATCAGATAAAATTTACCAATGTGACATAACAAAAAAAGAGGATATATTAAGAGTATTAAAAAAAGTAAATCCTGATTTTATTATCCATTTGGCTGGTATATCGTTCACAGCTCATGCAAAAAATGAAGATTTTTATAAAATAAATACTATTGGTAGTATCAATATTTTAGATGCCATAGTTGAGTTAGATATAAACCCAACAAAAATCATACTTGTAAGTAGTGCTACCATATATGGTAATCAAGGCTTAGAAGTTTTAGATGAGTCACTTTGCCCAATACCAGCGAACCATTACGGTGCTAGTAAATACTCAATGGAGTGTATGACAAAGAACTATTTTAACAAATTAAATATAATCATTACAAGACCATTTAACTATACTGGAATTAATCAAGAAGAACACTTTCTTATACCAAAAATTATAAAACATTTTAAAGAAAATAAAAAAGAGATAGAGTTAGGCAACTTAGATGTAAGTAGAGAGTTTAACGATGTTAGTTATGTTTGTGAAGTTTACAAAAAGCTTTTAGAATCAAACATATCATCAGAGATACTAAATATATGCTCAAACAGAGGTATAAAACTTTTAGATGTTATTGATATGATGAATAAGATAGCAAATTACAAGATAGAGGTAAAAGTAAATCCAGCTTTTGTAAGAAAAGATGAGATCAAAGCTCTTACAGGCTCACCTAAAAAGCTTTTTACTCTCATAGGTGATGTTAAACTTCAAGAGTTCAAACAAACTTTATTAGAGATGTTTGAAAATTGAAAATAGCTATAGTTCATGACTGGTTAGTAACAGACGCTGGAGCTGAAAAAGTTTTAAGAGCTATAATAGATATATATCCAGATGCTGAGATCTTCTCTCTTGTAGATTTTTTAAGTGATGAAGATAGAAAAGTTGTTTTAAATGCTAAATTTGCAAAAACCTCATTTATACAAAAACTTCCATTTGCAAAAAAATATTTTAGAAACTACTTGCCATTGTTTCCAAAAGCTATTGAAAGTTTTGATTTAAGTTCTTATGAGCTAATTATTAGTAGTTCTTGGGCAGTTGCAAAAGGTGTTAAGAAAAATAAAAACCAACTACATATATCTTATTGTTATACACCCATTAGATATGCTTGGGATCTTTATGATGAATATACACAAAATTTAAAACAGCCAAAAAAGTTTTTAGTAAGTGCTACTTTAAAATATATAAGAAGATGGGATATTCGCACTTTAGATAGAGTAGATTACTTTATAGCTGATTCTAAATTTGTCCAAGAGAGAATAAAAAGAATATATAATCGTGATTGTGTTGTTATATATCCCCCTGTAGATGTTGAAGATTTTAAATTTTATGAAAAAAAAGATGATTATTATTTAAGTGCATCTAGGCTAGTACCTTATAAAAAAACAAAACTTATTGTAGAGGCGTTTAATGAGATGCCTGATAAAAAACTTCTAGTAATTGGTGATGGTGA
>JAMOMX010000004.1 GCA_027066935.1 Sulfurimonas sp.
CAAGAAACAAAATCACACTTGATGAAATATCCGAAATATTCTTTAAAGATAAAGAGATACACAATAAAAACAACAAGCAAGATAAAAATAGATATATAAACCACCTACATAAACCTTTTGGAAAAAAAGCACTAGCAACACTTACAGAAGATGATTTGATAGAGTTTCAAAAAAAGAAGCTAAGTTCTACATCTCAAAAAAGACCATTGACTCCTAAAACTATAAACAACATAACAGCCGTCCTATCTTCTATGATAAATCATGCGATAAGAAAAAACCTTTATAGTGGAGTCAATGTAGTAAGTATGCTAAAGAAACTTGCAGTAGACAATGAAAGAGAAAGATACTTGAGTACACTAGAGATAGACTTACTTTTAAAAACTGTAAAAGATAACGAACTACTACATCTTTTTTGTCTTCTTGCATTATCAACTGGGGCTAGATTAGATTCAATTTTATTGATACAAAAAAAAGATATTAGATTGGAGAAAAAAGAGATATTTAGAATTCAAGATACAAAAACAAAGGACTCTAAAAAAGCAATTTACAAAGGATTTATATCTAATGAACTTTATGATGTTTTGAAAGACAAGTTGTTACAACTAAATCATCACGACCATATCATAAATCTTGCTGATGGTGCAAAGATAAAACCACAACAGATGGAGGAGAGATTACAACCCGTATTAAATAAACTTTTTAATCAAGGTCTTGACTCCAGAGATGCAAAAAATAGAACGGTAATTCACTCACTAAGGCACACATTTGCAAGTCATCTAGCTATCAATAACACACCTATTTACACTATCATGAAGTTGATGAACCATAGTGATATAAAATCAACCCTTAGATATGCAAAACTTGCTGAAGATAGTGGGAAAAATCATGTTTTGGATTTGTATAAAAAAAATGAATAACTATAGATTATTCTATTTTAATAATTTTTTTAGAAGTATACTATACGCACTTTTTTAGAACAGTCCTAAATTATAGAGAATGCTCACATCCCTAAATTAATATCTAAAAATACCGATATCAGTTAAGTGTATGACTATTCATATTTATAATAAATTTGAGGAGAATAAATGATTCTTGTTTCAATACTAGGGGATTTTCACTCCTCAATTCTACCAATATCCTACGAATTTAAAAAGAAAATTACTAAACATATTATAGTTTATGATGATGCTAAATGTGATGTGAAGAGAGCAAATCGTATTATTAAAGGACAAAAAAAATTTATTGCAACACTTCCTTTAGAAAGTAAATATGAAATAGAAACTTTTCAAATAGATGAAGACAACTATACAAGTATCATAAATTGTTTTTATAAAATAAAACAGATGTCAACAGATTATAGAAATTTATATTTAAATGCGACAGATGGTTTAAGCTCAATAGCCATAGTTCTTTCTAATAGTTTTTTTTCAATTGAAGCAAAAGTTATAACATATGATAGATATGCAAATACATATAATTTACATACAAAAGAAAATATAGAAAAACATAAAATAATTAATAATATGGATATATCTAGTCATCTTATATTAAAAGGTTATGTACTTTTAGAAAAAACAGATACAAAAATACTTCAAAAACGAAAAGATGTAATTTATGATTTAACACAAGATTTAATACGATTTAAAGAATTTACAACTATTTTAGGAAAACAATCAATAGAAGACATTGTTGGATATAAAGAGATTAAGGCTCTTCTTAAAAAAATAAAAAATCCAGATAAAAAATTTATACAAGGTACGGTATTTGAAGAATATATATATCATCTAATAGTGGATAATTGTAATTTTGATGATGTTTGGATGGGTACCAAGGTTCAATTTGAAGAAGGTGTAGAAAATGAGTTTGATATTCTTATGATAAAAGACAATCATTTACATACTATAGAATGTAAACTTGTTAATAACTTAAGAGGTGAACATTTTGTGTATAAAACTGAACTTATTATGGATTATTTAGATGATGATGGAAAATCTATGATACTCAGTATTGGTGGGGATAATATAAATATATCAAAAACTGGAAAAAAAAGAGTTCAATTTACATTAGGAGATAAAGCTAGAGCATATTATGGAGATATAAAAATTTATCAAAGTAAAGTTTTTAATGAGATAAAATTTTTAGATGATGTGAGAGAATGGTTTTTATAAAAATAAAAGGAATTATTAATGAGTAAGTTAGAAAATAGATGGAATAAAATAGTTAAAAAAGAAGAGAATATATTTATAGGACGGGAAGAATTTATAAATATTTTTGAGGATTTATATGTATCTATAGAACAAAGAGAGACTACTTTACTTAACTTTTATGGTGTAGGAGGAATTGGTAAATCAACTATATTAAAGCAGATAAAAAAGAAAGCTATTGATAGTGAGGTACCTGTATTTTATTATGATTTAGCCAAGCATTCATCAATCTTAGGTTTTTATGAAAATTTATATCAATGGTTTCAGATTAATAATATTAAAGCAGTCTATTTTCAAATGGCATTTTTAGCTTATTGGCAACGATTACACCCAAATGTTGAATTTAAAGATTCTCTGCCTACATCTATTACAGAAAGTGGTCTTTTTGGAGACATAGTTTCAGTAATGATTGATGATACTTTTGAACTTGCAAAAGAAGCTGCACCAATAGTTGGAGGTATGTCGAAATTTTTATATAAGAGCTATAAAAAACTTAAAAACAACTACAATCTTGATGATGATATTGTAGATTATATTGGTGAGCTAGAGAGCAATGAATTGGAAATTGAAGAGATTGAAAATAGATTGCCTTATTTCCTTATGCAAGATTTAAAAAACATAGATATTGTTGGTCAAAAAGCTCCACTTTTTTTGTTTGATACTTATGAAAAACTATATGAATTTGCATCAGCAGATAAAAGAAATATTTTAGAGTCTTGGGTTGAAAATTTTGTTGCAAGTATACAGCAAAATGGAATGGTTGTAGTTGCAGGTCGTGAAAAACTTGAATGGAAACAATACGATTTGGTATGGGACAAACTTATAACTTATAAACAACTTGATGCACTTTCATATAATGATGCAAAAAATATTATTGAAAAATATGATATCAAAGAAACACTAGTAATAGAAGCAATAGCAAAAGCATCTAAAGGTTATCCATTTTATATTGAATTAGCTGTGGAAACATATAAAAGTTCGCCAGAGCATTTTAATAGTACTAATTTTAAAGATATTGGACTCAATGAAATTTTTAAAAGATTTGTTGGAAATTTAAATAGTGATTATTTAACTATATTGGAGTACTTGTCGATACCAAAAAACTTTAATCAAGAATTATATGTATATATAATGCATCAGTCTAGTATTGGTTTTTCAGATATAATATTTAAAAATATAACATCTTTTTCATTTTTCTCACAAAATGGAAATCAATTTTTTATGCATGATTTAATGAGAAAAAGCTTCCATGCTTCTATAAATGATAAACAATATAAAACAATTCATAAAATTATATTTAATTACTATCAACAAAAAATTGATATAAATAATGATAAAAAAGAGATTATAGATTCATTTTTGATAAAAGATGCAATATATCATTTATTAAACTTTGCAACAGATGATACTATAAATGAATGGTTTAAGCTTATTAAAAAGAGATTATTAAGAAATGGTGAGTACAGTTTACTAATTGATTTATATAAAAATGCACTTAAGTATATTAAAAGTGATTCACTTAAAGTAAGATTTATTATAGATTTAGCACTAATTCATCTAGATATGGACGATACAATCGGATTTAAAAGTGATTTGGAAGAGTTAGAGTATATGAAAATCCCTATTAATTTATTGGATGATACTTTATTTTTAAAGACAAAGAAAAAGTTATATTATATACCAAATAAAAAAAGAAAAAAGACATTAGAAAATATTGAAAAAGCATTTGAAAAAGTTATTATTAAAAGTGATACTATTGAATTAAAACTTAGAGCTTATATAGAGTTAGCAAATCTTTTACGTAAAAATAAAAAATACTATGAATCACAAAGTTTATTATATACAGCACTAAATATTGCAGATGATAGTTTTTTTAAATCTAAAATTTTTGATAAACTTGGATATTTATATAGAGATATGAAACAGTTTGATATTGCAAAAGATTATTTTATAAAAGCGATTGAATTAAAAAAAGAAATTTTAAGTTCAAATCATATTGAGATTGCTAAAAGCTATCGTGGACTTTCTCACATTTTATTAAAACTTAATAAAATTGATGAGTGTTGCGATATGAAACTTCAAGCTATTATAAAATTTGTTCCTGTTTATGGGAAGTGGTCAAATCAAGTATTCTTTGAATATAAAGCTATTGCAAAATACCAAGACTTGGAGTGGGTAGAAAGTCAACATGGTTTAGATACGGATTTATTTTTAGTTGCTAAACTAGATAATTTACTAGAACAAAATAAAAACTATAGCCATATCCTTGAAAAGCTTGAATATATAGAAAATGATAATACTTGTGATATTTATACAAAGATAGCAGGAGTTTTGATAAAAGTTGACCACATAAAAAGTAAACAATATTTCTTAAAAGCCTTAGAACTTTCAAAAAGTGATATACAAAGATGGAAAATATATTTAACTATGTATTTAACATATCGACAAGAAACTCTTTTAAAAGAAGCAGAAGAGTCTCTTCTTAATTTATTAAATATATCAAAAAATTTAAACTTTGAAAGGTATGTAGGTGATTTACAAAGAGCAGCCTTTTTCTATATAAAGTATATTAAGAATCAAGATAAAGCATTTGAAATGTATATAAAAGCTGAAAATATATTAAAACTTAAAATGAGTAACAAAAAAAAGCTTGCAGAGATATATCATTTTTTATCAAATTTATATAATAATTATGAAAAGAAATTATATTTTTTAGAAAAAGAACTATATATTCTAAAGCAAACAAATGCTTATCATGAACAAGCAAAAGTAATGGAAAAAATATCAAAACTAATGATGAGTAACAATAGTTTTGAAGATGCACAAAATATATTATTAAATATACTAGATATATATAAAGAAGCTGAAGATTATGGAAGGATGGACAGTACTTACGGTAGATTAGCTGATTTCAATAATAAGTTTGGAAATATTGATAAAGCATTGGAGTACTATTATTTACAAATAGAAACACGAAAAGAGATTGGTGATAGTTTTAAATTATCAAGAGGATATAAATTTTTATCTGATTTTATATATCAAACAATGAAGGATGAAAAGAAAGCTGAAGAGTATTTAAATAAAGCTTTACAAATTATTTTAGATGCTGATAATCAAAATTATGAATTAATTGAGCTAAATTCTCATAATCTATTAAGACTATATATAAAGACCGAAAACTTTGATAAATTAAAAGAAATTATTGATTTTAGATTAGAATTTGCACAAAAATCAAATATTTTACAATTTAAAATTCTTGCACATAAAGATTTGGAGTTTTATTATAATAAACTTTACCAAAATGACAAAGCTATTGAAACAGCTAAAAAAACTTTGAGTTTAATACCTCAAAATAATCATCCTATTGAAAAGATTGAAGTTTTATCTAGACTTATTAAATATACAAGTGATAAGTTGGATGTAGAAGAAAATATTTTATATCTTTTAAATAGTTATGAATTAAATTTATTTATAGGAGAATTTAAAAGAGCTGATACAATATTTAAACAACTTTTATATCAAATCAAAAATAATAATATAGATTTACAAATATTTGAATCTAGATATAAAGCTATTTTTGGAAGTCTACTTAACAATAAAAAATATTTAGGCTATATTAATGCAATTAAACATTTTAAATCTTATAATCACAAAGCATATGTATCTTTTATTTTTGATCAAGTTAGAAGATTAAAAAAGCGTGAAAATAATAAATCAGAATTATTTTATAAATTATATACACAATTTAAAAGTATTGATGAAATATTCCCATCTAATGTTTTTTATGAAACTTATTTTAACTTAAGGTTAATAGAACTCAAAAATGAATTTGATTTACAAAAAGAATTATATGAAACATCATTATCAATTTTTGAACAGATGAATAAAAAGATTAATAAAGCATTTTTAGTAAGATATGATAGATTCAAAATAAGAATGACTAATATGTGGGTAGTTAATGGTCATGCAATTGATAAAGTATTATTTGACATACTCGAAAAGCATGAACCTTTGGCAAATAATAAACTTTATGACTCTATAGAATTAAAATTAAATCAATATATAAATAGTTGTTATACCGATGATTATTTTATGCAAAGGGTTGATGAATATAGATTAAACCCATCCGTTATAATACAAGGGGTAAAAGTACTTATTCCTGATTATAATCCAATAAGATTTGGGTTTGAGACAAATCAATTATTTTTGAGTTGCATTTTGACTCACACTCCACTTAGATTAGTTAAGAGTGAGAATAACAATTCTTACCTTGTTATTCGAAGAGATAAAAATATTGAAACTGGATGGAAAATTATTGATGATATTGATAACTATAAAGAGCATGTACATAATGAAAATAATTATGCTATTTTGTTATCAAAAGTATTTTTTGAGGGTAAAGGTGTTTTCTTTTCTAAAAATAAATCTCTGGATCAAAAAATATATAAATTTTTATCTTCAGCATACATTGTGAATATGACTTTTAATACTATTTTGGAACTTATATATGATAATTGTAAAATAGAAGACAAGACAGATCGTTTGAGAGCTAGCAATATTCTAAAAAATATTTATTATGCTGATTTATTTTTAGTTGAAAATTCATATGAAGAGTTTGAAAATAGAAAATTAACACTTAAAACAACAGGGATTGAATTAGAAAAAAGTTTAAAGCAGTTTGGTAGTAATATACTTAAAAATTGGTTTGAGGATATTAATGAGGTAGAATATAACTCTTTGTGGATATAAAGTTTATTGACACAGATTTTAGAACACTCCCCCTCCCTAACTCCGATGTTTAGAATTGGAGAACTTTAGGGGAGTGTGGGAGTCAAAAAACTTTTTTTCTACCTCTGATAGCTCTATCTCTTCTCTTTTATCAATTTTATACATTATCTCTCTATTGCGAGTATCAATAACTTTTGACAACTCTTTACTTAGTTCTACATTATATTTGAATCCCAATTTTTGATAATAAATATCAAGTTTTTCATCTGCTGATTCAAGAGTTAAAATATTTATATCTTTCTTATATATTTGTTCAAATAAAATCATAGATGCTCTTTTCCCATCAATTAAAATTGGTTTTTTACTTCTATGTGTTTTTAAAACATATATTTTAACAATGTATATAAAATCAATTTGATTAGGCATCAGTATAATTTTATAACTTAGAAATCCTAATGGTTTTTTAATATCTTCTAGCAACCAAATATAGGTTGCATTTTCATCTTCTACATCAACCCAATCCATACCATTAAAAGATGGTTTCTCTAAAAACTCAAAAACAGATATGAACTCTTGTGATTCAGTAAATGATAGCTCTTGTATATCTATCATTATTTACCTAGTAGATGTGCAATATCTCTTTCTATCTCTCTTCGTTTTTCAATCTCAATATATTTTAGTTCTTCTTTTATTTTTAGTTGAAGTGATAACCAATCTATTTTGTCATAAAGAGTTCTAAAAAATGCTTCTTCATCTAACAGTTCTTGGCTATTTTCCATAGGTGCACTTGAAAAAGATTTAATTTGACCTAGCCTTGTTAAATAATTCATTAGTTTTGCATCATCTATTTCACTATGAAGGAAATTTATATTTTTGACAATAACATCCATATATTCAGATGATACAGGAACTATAGAGTATAACTTTTTAATTTTTTCTATATCATTACTGTCGTGCAACTCACCAAAAAGTTTTTCAATATACTCTTTTTTAATAGAATATTTTAAAAAATAATCTAAATGAATATATAGCTCATAATCTTTTTCATCTTCATCTTTACCTGATTCAATAGGCTCATTACAATAATCCAATGTTTTATCTATTAAAATCAAAAAATCATCATAATCTCTGATATAGTCTTTTATAATCAAAACCTCCGTTAGCTTATCATGGTCAAAATAATGGGTAAATATATGTTTATATGTTCCGTCATCTTTTTTTACTATCAATTTATTATATAAATCTTCAAGTATATTTTCTAGTTTATAATTTATAACTCTATAGATAGGTGTTAACTCATGTGTATCAATATATATCTCATCTTTTTTAACTATTGATTTGAGTCTTGTTTTGATTTCATCAGAAATATCATATTTACTATATGCAATATCATTAAGTATATGATGAGTGATATATGACTCTACATTAAAATTGTATTTTAATTGCCAATCAAGAAACTGCATTATTATAGGTTCAAACTCTTCATAAAAACTATCATTATCTACAAGTATAAAATACATGTTTTGAGAAATTATTGATATAAACATTCTAATATCATCAGGAGATTTTTTATCAATAACTGCAACAATTTTCTTTAAAATTTCTAATTGATTAGAATCATAATTTTTAAATATTACATTAATATATACTCTTAAATCATCAATAGAGGTTTTATCAGTAATATTTTCTAGTTTAATACCTAAAATATCATGCAATAATGCAAACTCTTTTAGTAGATTCTGAATACCAATATTGTGTATTTCACCAATATGCTTTTTACATGTTTCATCAATAACTTTGTTATTATTTTCAAACCATATTCCCAATAGTTTCATCAAGCTACTATGACTATTCCAACTATTCATATCCAAGTTATTTAACAAATTAATGAAATCTTTTTCTGCTACACAATGCAGACTTATATCTTTAATAACTCCTAATTCTAAATCATTATATTCTTGATTAACCCGCCGTTTTGTTTGTGTGTCATACCAAAAATTAATATCATTTTTACTTTCTTTATACTCTTTATAAAATAAAGGATAATCTACAATTAAAAAATCTACTCCTTTTACCATTTGATAAAAAACATATTCACTATGTCTATCAATATTTTCTAATATTTTTAAAGCTATATCATTTTTATGGCTATGTCTTAAAATATCTATCATTACATCTTCAATTTTAGATACTACAAAATATTTGTGACCATTGTTCAAAATAATCAAAACTTTTTCTAAAAGTTCATTTCTTATATCATCATAAAATTTTTGTGATTCATTTGATAACTTTATATTGTAATGATTACCTACATTATCTATAGAATCAAGAGCATAATAAACGATATTATCATCCAAATAATCTAACATTTTCAATAAAATATCTTTTGATTTATTGATAGTTTTTATAACATCTGGGTGTTTTACATTTAAAGCAGTTTGACCAAAATGGTAAGTAAACCCTTCACTGTGACTATCATCAAATGTAGCACTCAATAAATTTTGTAAAACATATTGCAATAAAATTATTTTATTATTATTAATTGGTTCATCTAACCATTTTTCCATAATATCCAGGGCATCATAAATAACATTAAAATCATGTGCATAAAGGGGAGAAACCATTTTCTCAAAAATACTTTGTAGTGTTTGATTATCATAATATGGTTTTGGTAAATCAATTACCTCTTTAGAAGTTAAATATTGGATAATATGACTAATCTTTAAACCTCCACAATCATAACCATTTTTAAGCATATATATCAAAGTAGAGATAATTGGTTCAATACTCTCAAGATTGATAGCATCGTTATCAGAGTTATAGTCACCATCTGGAGGAGCTACTGTATATGCTATCATACTCATCATTCCTTCTTGACCTATAGTATTGGTTGTTTTTGGCTTTAATACTTTTGTAGCTTTTTGCAAATAAATAAAGCTCTCTTCGGGAGCATGATTTGCAATTTTATTGATTAAAGATAAATGATGATTATTATACTCCTCCTTTTCAATCCATTTTTGAATGATTCTTTTTATATAATCTTGCAAAGAATCCCTCTCGCTATATAAAAGAGCATAACTTAGATTGGTAAATAAAACTTCAGAAAATATGGGTAATAATTTTTCTATCTTTTTTTCAAATTGACCTTTGTTCTCATCAATATAATTTGCTAAATATAAATCTCCTTGTATATCAGGATTAAATCTATATTTTGAAGATAATTTACGAATTATCTTCATCTCTTCTAACCTAAATATAACATCTTTATCTATGTCTATATATTTTACTAATTCATGTTCAGATATAGGTGTTACCAATGAAAGTAAAAATAGTAAATCTATAATATCTTTTTCTTGCATCCCAAAATCTAATAGCCCTTGTCTGGTATCATCAATGATTTTTTTAGAAAAATCTTTTATAGTTTCAATATTTCCATCTATGGCTTGGGTAATTAAATATGGATTATGGTTAAAAGAATGGGTTAAAGTTCTAATTTTTTCTGCTGTTACATTAGGAATGAGTGTTTTAATTAGATCTTTTATCTCATCTTCATTCCATACAATTTCTAATTCTTCTTTTACTATAGTCCCAAACTTTCTATAAATGGCTTGTAAACTATGTTTTGAAGCTGTTCTATATGATAGGATTAGCTTAATATTTTCATGCTGTATCGTATAAGCTAATAAACTTAATAAAATTGGTTGGTCTAAAAATCTATCAATATCATCAAATATAAAAAGATACTTTTTACTCATATCAAGTTTTTTTAAATCTTCTTCTATATTAATTTGCTTTGTAAATACAAGTGGAATATAATCAGTCTCAATAGTACCAAAAGATTTTAACAAATGAGATTTACCACTACCTCCTACAGCATGAACTTCTAAAACCTTTTGTTCAGATTGAATAAACTCTATAAATAATGGCTGATACTGCTCAAACTTTTTTGATGTTATCGTTCTTAAATGAGGTTCAAATTGATTAAAATATGACTCTATATTAAATTTAAAAGATATACTGTCCATTCTCTGTTGAATTGTTTTATATAGAGTTTCACACTTTGTATTATCTGCTTGGATTTCTTTTAAAATATCATCAATCCCTAACATATCATTTACACTAACACCATTTTTAGCAAACTCTTCTAAAGAAGTTCTTTGAAAATTTGGTTTATCTTTAATATAAAATATTTTTAACTGATAATCTACATACTTTTCTAACTTTCGAAACTTTTCAATTGTAGTTCTTAATTTATCGGTACTTGTAGTTGAAGTTACTTGTATGACAATTTTATTTGCATCATCAATTAAATCAATAGCAGGAAAATTTTCTTCTATTAAATTAGCATTTGTTAAATTCCATCCATATACATCATTAAGTATGTGCATAAAAATATTTTCACCAAGTTTATTTATATCATATAAACCAAGTTGGTTATCTAGTTCAACTTTTGATTTTATATATGTTAGTTGATTTTTTATATATTCAAATTGTTCCATATTGTTTATCACTACTTCATCCTTATCAAAGAACTATACACCTAGTACAACCCTTTCAAAATCATCACAAAGCTTATCAACCATACTCTTTGTCTCTTTGATGAAAAAGTCGCTTAGTTTGATTCTATTTACTATTGTGTACTTATTATATAACTTACCAAAATCACGATATATCTCATCTTCGTTAAACCTAGATTTTATCTTGGAGATGACTCTTTTTCCATTTGCATCATTTTGTAGGTACTCAAAAAACTCATCTATTTTATCTTCAAATATTTTGATTTGTTCTGCTATGAGTTCCTCTTCTTCGTTTCGTGCTTCTATGATGTCTAAGATATTGTATTTGTGTTTTTTACTTTTTCCATCAGCGTTATTCTCACCCTCTGTTTTCTTCTTTTTCTTCTTTGCAAACTCTTCTGCTGGCTCTTCAACTATACCTATCTGGTCATCGAAGTAGACCTCTATCTCATCTTTTTTACCACCATCTTGATTGAGGTAGTTAAATATCATGTTAAATCTTCTAAAAAATGCTACAAACAACTTTTCACTATACTTTTTATCTATATCTATCACAAACTCTAAAAGCTTTAATATTCTAAAGTATTTGCTTATCTTCTGTTTTATCGCTTTGGTTCTTTTAGGGTTGCTATGTATATACTTTTCTACACTCTCTTCAAATGAGAGACTAAGCCCACCTTCTTGACTAAGGGTTTTAAAACTTTCAAAGAAATTGTCATATATATCACTTTTTTTGAGGTCACTATATAGTTCTTCTAGGAGTTTTAACTCTCCAAAAGGATCAAAGTCAGATACTACCACATCTGAAAAATGCTCAAATGCACTTTTGATATTGTTTACATTGACATTTCTATAAGATAAATCAATTATCTTACAATCTTGTTTGTACTTGGTTGTTCGATTTACCCTGCTTATCGTCTGTATGGCATTGATACCGTTTATCTCTTTATCCAAAAACAGTGTATGCAGTTTAGGTTCATCAAAACCCGTTTGAAGCTTATCTACCACGATAATCAAACCGTTTTTAGCTTGTGCAAAGTTTTGTAAAACCTTCTCTTCCGTTAGACCATTATTTAATGAACTTGAACTAACAACATCTTGGGAAGCACTATAGACTATATGTATAGGAGCTTCTTTGTATTTTTCATATTTGCTCTCTTGTACTAACTCTTGCATGGCTTCTTCTATGTACCTCTTGTACATGATGGCACTTTTAATAGAATAAACAGCTAACATACCTTTACCAGTTCCCCTGATAAGCCTATAGGTATCTTGTACTAACCTTTTAGCGATAAAGATAGAGATAGCATTGATTCTGTCAGGGTTTTGATATATCTTTTTCTTGTTAGCATCTTTGTACTCTTTATCTTCTTTTTCAAACCCCTCTAGCAAATCTTCAGGCATACCAAATATCATCTTGGAAGCAACAGGAACGATACCACGAAGAGGATTGAGAATGTAGCCATCTTCTATGGCTTCTTTCATAGTATAGTTATCAAACGGAACCCAATACTTATCGGGACTCTCTAAGTAACCTGAAAACTCACCAAACCTAGCTAAGGTATTGTCACTTGGTGTGGCTGTAAAACCTATGATGAGATTTTTCTTTGTTCTCTTTTTAACACTTGACAAACCAGACTGAAGCTCATCAAAGATGCTTATCATCTCCTCGTGCATATCTCCCGTGTTAGAACGGTGTATCTCATCTATCAAAAAGACGATACGAAGTGTTGATAGTCTCTCTAAGACTTCATCATCTAGTATCTCTTTTGTTGTCCCAAACTTTTGAAGGTTTACGATAACCACTCTTGTATCATCTTCAAGAGCCTTTAAAAAGCTTCTTTTGTCTTCTGCTTCTACAAAGAGTTTGTTATCTACATTCATGTTGTACATCTTTGAGCCTAGTTGGTCTCTAAGCTGTATCCTATCAACGATGAGCATCACTTTATCATAGATGTACTCACCATCTTTTTTGATATCTTTGAGTTGGAGAGCTGACCAACCGATGATGTTTGACTTTCCAAACCCTGCTGCATACTGTAAGAGTAGTGAGTAGATGTTTTTGTTGTTGGCATAAGCTTCTCTTTTTTTGACAAGCTCTTTGATAGTAGCTTCACTAGCCCCTAAATCTTCTAGTTGTCCTCTTAGCTTGTTGATAAAGTAGTTGTCATCATCTTCATGAAGTAAAAACTCATCTATCTTACTCATGATTTTATCAACACCAAACTTCTGCTTAGGTCTTGGAGATATGAGCCTTCCTCTTTCGTTTTTGGCTTCTTTGGTTTTACCTTTTTTGACTATCTCTCTTTCGATAAAGTTATAGTAGAGTATCTCTTTTTCTATCATCTTTTTTGCATAGAGTGAGGTAAAGACCTCTTTTAGTTTTTCACGCTTAATAGCTTCTTTATTTATCATAGGATAGGGTTTAAAGACTTTTTTTACATTTTCTTCATAGGTCTCTTGTTGGTAGCTACTATCTTCAACACTTCTTTTCACATCATCAAAAAAGTCCGATACATTTCTAAGTATGTAAGTCTGGGCTATATCTGTGGTCGTGATATGGATAGCTTTATCAAAAATCTTTAGATACTCTTTTTTAAAACTCTCTTTTTCATTGCTACTAGCACTACCATCACCTGCTACACTCTCCAGATAATGGCTCACTGCTTTGTGATAATCTTTGGTTACTTTCCCTCTGCCATTTTTCTTGGCACTTTGGTTGGTATAGTTTGACTTTAGTTCGCTAAACCCAAGAAAGATACCATTGACAAAAAAGCTTATATCGGGACGAAAAGCAAAGAGTTTTTTGCCTTTGTAGTCATACTTATAGGGTAACTCTTGCACAACTGAAAAGATATTTTGCTCAAAAAGTTTGTCGCCATGTATTTCACTACCACTCGTATAAAAAAGATGTAGTTTTACTCCCTCATAAGTAATACTTTTGTTATCGTTGATAAACAGAGCCATGTTACGATAGTTTTTGAGTCTATCGCAGATAAAAGCCATCAATCCCTGCATCAAGGCTTCTTCATCATTAGCAAACTTTTTAAGTAACTTTGGATAGCTTTTTTTGTTTAACTCTGTTTGAGAGATAAAGCCAAGTAAATCTTCTTGGATGATGAGATTGTTGGTTATAGTGTTGGCTTTGACCTCGTTGTAACCTAAACCATCCACACTATCGGTGATGAAAGGGATGAGAAACTTATCTTGTAGGTGTAGTTCATTCATGAT
The DNA here is from genome assembly GCA_027066935.1 of Sulfurimonas sp. Classification (GTDB taxonomy): domain Bacteria; phylum Campylobacterota; class Campylobacteria; order Campylobacterales; family Sulfurimonadaceae; genus Sulfurimonas. Next base: position 14,681 of record JAMOMX010000004.1, read on the forward strand.
GTTACCTTTATCTTGCCTGTGACAGCATCGTTGATAAGAGTTTTTCTAAACTCTTTTAGTAGGTCTATTTTATCCTTTATGGTTTTGGTGATAGTGTCTATTTTTTTAGTTTTATCATCAATATAGCTAATAATTTCAATTTGTTCTATTAGGGGTGGAAAAGAAATATTTAACGATAGAAACCTCTCTTTTTTAATAGTATTTCTTAATCCTGTATAATATAAAGATAATTTTTTATAAATATCTGCAGAAAGAAAAAGATAATAAATATACTTATTATTTACATCTTTTTTTCTTGTTATAATAGTATATGCTCCCGTAATCATCCCATAGTTTTTTGATATACCTACCGTTCTAGGTGTGACATCCATATCAAATAAACAAAAGATTAAATCATTTTTCTTTACAATTTGATAAGTATCAAATTCTGCAGGAAACTTACCAAAACCACCATCAATATCTCTTGAAATAACCCCGTTTTGAGTTAATGACAGTAATTGAAAATCTTTTGACTTACTCCCTACTTTTTCTTTTGTAATCTTATAAATATCTTTCATTCTTTTAACTTCCCAATGTTCAGGAATCTTTCCTATCCACTCAATCCTACTCTCTTTGAGTTTGACATTTTTATCGAGTCCTCTTAGGACTGTTTCATTGATAAGTGTCTGTTTTAACTCTTTGTATCTTTTTATCTTCTTTTCAAGAAGCTCTATCTCTTTATCTATAGTTACTGTTTTTTGGTCTAGATATGTAGCGATTTTGGTTTGGGTTTTTATGTTTGGAAGTAATATAGGTATTCTTGCAATTTGTCCTAAGTTAAGAGCCTCCTTAGAAGCTCCAACCTGCTCTGTCATTATATATTTGTAAATAAAGTCTGATTTTAAATAATATGATAAAAAAAACTTATTAATATTTTTTAAAAACCTTAAGAAGGCAATATGTTGACTTATATTTCCTTCTTTAAAACCTTGTGGGACAAGACATGTCCTCCCAATAGAAGCACCAGTAATATTAATTAATATATCAAGTGGATTCAATTTTGAAAAAGGCATATCATCTGATAATTTTTTTGTAATAAATGATACATTATCTAATTTAAGTCCATTATTGTGTACATTTTGGCTTCTTAAAAATGGAATACCTTTTTCAATATAAACATTACTACCACCTTTAGGAGTAATACCATTACCTATTTTAGAAGTGATATCTTTAATCCGTAAATAATTCCAATTTTCTGATATAGTATCCATTATATTTTCAATTCACCCTCTAAAAATTTGAGTTGCTTATCTATATCTTTTAACTCACCTACGATGGTCTCTAACTCTCGCAACTTTTCAGGCTTGTAAAAAACTTTGTTAAAGTTTATCCCTACACCTATGACATTTTCCAAGTATATAAAAGGCTTTGTGACATACTTTTTCATAAATGCTTCGATATTTTCTCTATTTTTCACTTCATCTTTAGCATATGGCACTATCTCATAATCTTTCTCATAATCAGGAGTAAGCTCAACACTCACACTTATAGATGCTTCTTTTGTCTTGGTAGCCTTTTTGTAACTTGCTTTTACAACTATCTTGCCGTTGCCTAGTGCTTCTACTGTATCACCACTCTTTTTGATGATACTCTCTTTCTCTATGTCATAGTAAAAGGTAGCCTCATCGGTGATAACTTTAAAGTCAGGGGCTTTATAGTCATATCGCTTTATAAAATCCTTTAAGCCCAAAAACCACTCTTCAAGAGTATATTTGTCATCTAACTCTTCTTGGATAAGATTAAAAAGAGATATGCTGGTAAAGGCTTCTTTATCATCTGCCGTTAATTCACCTTGTTCAACTCTCTCTAGGTTTAAAAGCTTCAAGCTTTTTGCTCTGATGCTTTCACCCGTTTTTTTATCTGTCTTGACTGGTAAAAACTCTTCTATGCTTTTCCCATCTATATCAAGGTTGGTTAGTTGTATAGCTTGTTTATTAAAGTAGAAAAACTCTTTATCAAATACTTTTGCATAGTCATTATCTTGGTACTCTATAAGTGTTTTAACTATCTCTTGACTATTTAGTCCATCTATCTCTTTTCGTTTATCCCCTTTACTTTTCCTCATAGGACTAAACTTTTCACTAGCATTGATAAGCATTACTTTATTTGAGTGTTTTTTCTTTTTGTTAAGTACCCAAAGATAAGTAAAAATAGGAGTATTAAAAAATTCATTTGTTGGTAGCTGTATGATAGCCTCTACGATATCTTGGTCAAACATCCATTTTCTGATATTGCTCTCACCACTTCCTGCATCTCCACTAAACAAAGAAGAACCATTGTGTACGACTACACCCATACCATCTAAGTTCATCTTAGAGATAAGATGTTGCATAAAGAGAAGTTGACCATCACTTACCGATGGTGTATCATGGAACCTTCCTGTTTTGTCATTTTCTATATCGCTTTTATAACCCTTCCAATCCACACCATAAGGAGGATTGGCAACTACTACATCAAACTCTTCAAAAGGGTATTTATCATCTGTGAGGGTGTTACCATACTCGATATGAGAATCTTGTCTAAAACGACTCTCTATCCGTGCAAGTGCAAACAGAGCATCATTCCAATCTTGCCCATAAGTAGCCGTTGGACGGCTTAGTTTTTTGTTGATTCTATCTTCTACACCATAAAGCATATTACCACCGCCACATGTAGGGTCATAAATCTTTAAAAATGCTTCGCTATCATCCACCTTACTAGCCACTATTTCTGAGATAAGAGAGATAACATCACTTGGGGTGTACTGCTCTCCTGCTGTCTCAGCAGATATATCAGCCCACTTTCTTTTGATATGCTCTTCAAGTGTGGTTATCTCTGAGTTATCAAAAGGTCTGAGGTCTATCTCACTCCACTCTTTGACATAAGCAAAAAATATCTTCTTTGCTTTTAACTGTCTTGTGACACTATAGATATCCAAAAACTTATCGCCTTCAGCTCTATCGACACCAAGCAAGTCTTTGGTTTCACTATCAAAACCACCCATGTAAGCATCAAAGTCTATCTCAAAACTTTTATCATTTTTACAGATGTCTTTGAGTGTTTTGTTGTGTTCAAAAAGGTAAGTATTGTACCCTTGGTCACTATCTTTGATAAGCTCTATAAAATCCTCTATGGGTAATTCTTCACCAACTTCAGCTCTAAGCTCCTCGCCCATCCTGATAAATCGACTCTCCACCATAGCAAGTGCAAAAAATGGCATCATAAACTTAGGAAAATCACCCTCTTTAAAACCTGAACTTCTAAGAAGGTCTGCTGTGTTCCATATCTTTGATTCGTATTTGAGTATGTTGTCTGACAAGAAAAGCCTTTAATATGAAGATGTTATATTTTATTTGATTATATCATATTAAGTTTTTTAGCTAGAACAATATGTAAAATTATCGTTCTATTTTAAACTCTCCCCATCGATCTATATCTTCCAACGGTTTTTCAGGCTTTGTATCATCATTTTCGATGATAGTTTCATCAGACTTATCATTATCATCTGGTTGAATTTCTTTTTTACTAATTTTCATCATCTCTTCTACCATCTCTATATCTTCATAGTATAAATCTCTTAACTCCTTCTTTTCAGCAATTAAAATCAATCCTTTTTCTATAGCTTTTCTTCTCATCCCCCTATCTAAATTTTTATACAACCAAGCGGGGATTCCTCTTATTACGGTTTGTACTTTTATCGTCTCTTTGTTTTCATATTTCATATTTCATTCCTATCAATTTTTTAAAAATTATAGGTCAAATCCAAAAAATAACAAAGCCTTTAGAGAGTTTTTATCTTTTTTTCTAAAAATTAATGATTTTTTATACTTGTTTGTACTTTATAGATACTATATATTTACTTTTTTATACTCTTAAATGACTATAATTTACTGATTTGAAGCCATTTAGAAGTACAAAAAGATATATATTAACTCTATAGATACTCTTGATTACTTTTTGCTACTCAATAGAAATAAAATTATATTTTTTTAATTATCGCCCTATTTTTTCTTAGCATACAAAACAGTCCAAACCTTTGGAGAGACAAAAAAGTTCTCTTCCATCTTTAAAGCTCTAAGGTTTGAATCCATCCTATTTGAACCACAGAGTATATTTGCAGCTGTCTTACTATCATACCCTCCACCCTTTTCAGAAATCAAGGCTTCTTTTAAAACTTTTTTTAAATCTTCATTCATCTTTTTTCCTCATATAAGGTCCATCAACCATAAGTGATATCAAACTATATCACAAAACATAATATCTACCAAAAAGTAAGAAGCGATATAAGTGATAACAAATGATATAGGTTAGATATTGCTTTTTTATATCACTTATCATTAACTTAAGGAAAAGTATATCACATAAAAGATAAAACAATATCATATCTATAGCCAATATGAGTATAAAGTAGTTTTCTACGATAGCGATAAATATACCTGTAATTCGATATTTATCGCATATTAACTAGAAAATATATAACTTAATGTTTCTTTCAATATAAACTTTAAGTTATAATTTAAAGTTTATGCGTTATCATCCGATATAGGAATAGATAAATCATAAAAGGAATAATGATGAATATGAGAAAATATGAAAAGATGAGCCAATTTGTTGATGAAATGAATGCTTCTGTTAGTGTGGTAGGGGATATGTCTGTTTACTTGTTTAACAGATTTAGAGTATTTGTTGGGTTCTTATTTGTAGTGATAACCGCTGTATCTATCGCATTTATCACGTCTGAATTTATAAGGGGTTTCCAACTTCAACCGATTTTTGGAGTTAATGTCTATTATATAGTTCTTTTTTCTGCTCTAATCCTTGGAGGATACCTCGCAAGCTTTGGAGAAGATGCAAAGATTTCTACCGTCAAAGGAATCATTTTTTCGACAGGGAGTAATAGATTTTGGCAATTTATAGCATCGATTGTTATCATCACGGTGCTTATAATGATAAATAAGTAAAGGTGTCCAAAAAATAGCAGATTTTTCACTTCGCTATATGAATACAGAGTTAGAAAATAGTGTTGTTTATAAACTCAAAAATCAAAAGATTCAAACCCATGCAAGATTGGCAACTGTTAGAAGTAGTGTAGGAATTAGTGATACATCTATAAAAGCATTGCAACAAAGCAGAGAGGACATGATAACTACAAAGAAAAATGAGATACAAGCTATAAAAAATGCTAGTGAAAATTATATAAAAGGTAGAGATAAAAGAGCATACAGAACACTCATAACCTGAGTTCGACAGGATAAAGAGGATAAAAGAGAAGTCATCTTATAATTTCAAACCAAATAAAACTAAAAAGATGACCGAAAATGTTAACAAAAATATTCTGTGAGATAGATGATTTTATGCA
>JAMOMX010000005.1 GCA_027066935.1 Sulfurimonas sp.
GATATACCTTAATGAGTATATCAGAGTCTCAGATCTTAAAGATGATGTTAAGGAATACATAGAGTTTTACAATCTCAGGAGGTTTCATGAATCACTGGAGTATAAAAAGCCTATGAATATCTACCATGAGAGTTTAAAAATTAATAATGAGAACTATGACAAATTAGATAAAAATGTAGCATAAGGTAACATGAAATAAAGAGAATTAGATTTTAAAAAAACTTGTCTTGACTTTTTGGGGTGGTATATAACTACCATTCCTATCTCTAGGAACTTCAAGCTCAAAGGCTCCTATCTCACTTTTCATGGTCTTTTTAGTTTTACCATTTTTTCGGTTTCTTTGTAAATCTTGGGAGAGATGAGTCTCTAGCTCTGCTTGTAATGCTAGCTCTGTAATTTGTTTGATAAGTGGTGCAAAAGCACCATCCTTGCCTCCTAATGATTTACCCTCTCGTATCTGTTCTATAATCATCTCTGTGTCTATCTTTATTTCCATATCTTAATCCTTTTGAATATTGTATTCTATCGGATTGACACAGAATCTCTAACGCTCCCGTTAATAATGGATTAGACTCCATTTCATGTTTCCAAGGATTAAACCATATTGCTTCATAATTTAAATCTACTGTTAACTCATCAATGATTTGCTTATTTTCTTCATTAATTTTTTCTTCTTCAGCCTTGGTACTAAAAGGAAATAAATAAGACTTTGTTTTACCACCTACTCTATAATAAACTTGTTTCATTAAACTAGTTTTCCCACTTCCCCAACCACCATAAATTCCTAAACTAAAAGGAGGTTGCACTTTTTTAATAGTTGTTACTAAGTTTTGAACTAAGTTTTCATATCCAAGACTATCTATTAATGTCCATTCATCATTGAGCATCTACAACCCTTTTTATATTTAATTTAATATACATAATTTCAGCAAAAACAAATAGCAGGTATTATTAGTTTTTTAAGATTGTCATTAAAAAGCATTTCAAAATTCTTTAAAAAAGACAAGTCAAAAGATAGAGAAGAAAGCTTTTGTGCCTTAAAGACTCTCCATATCAAAACGGTCATCATCAAAAAAGAAACTGTAGTTTTTCATCTCCAAAAAGAGTTGTTTACCTAGATATTCCTCTTCTAGTTTGTAGTAATTGTAAAATATATAAGATAGAACCAAACTAAGTACCCTATCAAGCTTACTAAAAATCAAAATATCTCAACAATTCAATACAAAATCCATACCTTTCTAGTTTAGTCATTTAACTTGATAGTGGAACGAACAAGTTGTCTCAAACCACTAAGTTTATATTAGATATAATTCCTTAAGGTAGATTAATAGTTTGCAGTTTGTTGATTTATAACTTGTCGTTCTACTTAAAAGTTATGTATTTAAAACAAAGGGACATAATATAATGGAAAAAACAAATGCAATCATTGAAATATTAGTTATAGGGGTAGTTTCATGCATAGGATTTACTTTATTATTTTTGGGATTATCAGATATAAACTTAACCGATTTTAGTCATAAATTACTTCAATTTAAAGACTTTAGCAATCTAGCAATAGTATTAATATTAGCTATTTCATATCAATTAGGCTGGTTAATCAATGCTATTTCTGGAAATTTAATACATAAGCTTTTACTTAAAAAAGTTTTAAACAGTTTATCTATTGAGAATATAAATATTAAAGATTATAAAAAAATAAGAGATGCAGTTTATTTAAAAGCAAGTAACAATTCTATTCTAAAAATAAAAGAACGTCTCTCAGCAATGAGATTATTACGAGCAGGTATTTTAAATATGTTACTTTTATGCTTAGGTTTTTTATATCATTATTGGTTTATATCTTCAATAATTTTTATTTTTTTAATATTATTTACCATTACAAGTTATAACTCATATAAAGATTATATATTAAGAGTAATAAATACTTATAATCAATTAGATACATAACAATACATAGAGACTGTGAACTTAGTCCCACCCACCACTAATTCACAGTCGATTTTCCTTTAAAAAATCTCAATTTTTTGAAAAATCCTCTCTGAAAAATATATTCCTAAAAAAAGAGTCTAAAATCTGCTAATATTTATCTAAATAGAGCTATATCCTTAGATATAAGCTGCTATCTCTTGCCTTATTTGAGTTAGATTGTTGTTTTTTATGGCAAGGCACAGCTTTTTAAACAGAGCTATCCCTATGAGGTTGAGTAATCTTTTAAAATTGTAGGTAAACATGATGAGTGCATTTTCTCCAAGCACCTTCTTTTTAGTTCTCACTAGAAAGTGATCCCATCCAAGTGTTCTTTTGATAGTTCCAAATGGATGTTCTACTATAGAGCCTCTTTTTCTTACTATATTTTTAGATTTTGGTGTTGCCATCTTTTTATTGTAGTTATCTATGATATTTTCATGTTCCCATTGGTACATCTGTTTATTTGGTGTTACGGCTGAAAGGCAATTTTGTTTTAGTGGGCATACTTTACAGAATGTACTTGATATCCTATAAACATCTAACATTCTTCCATTTCTCTCATACTGTTTTTCTATCTTGTGTAACTCTTGATTGTTTGGACATATATAACAATCTTCTTTTTGATTGTAGGTAAATTGGTTTTTAGAAAATCTTGCACATTTGATTTTTTTATTGGCACTTGTGCATCTTGGTGGTATGATGGTTTCTATATCATCTTCTATACACTTTTTTATCTCTTTAGTGGAATAGTAACCTTTATCAGCGGTTACTATCATATCTGGGTTATTTACTATCTCTTTGCTTCTTATCGCCATATTATGAAGCTGGTCTAAATCATGACCGTTGGTTGATATATCTGTAGCGACGATAAACTTATATTTATGGTCAACAGCTATCTGTGAATTGTACGCCATCAAATTATGTGAAGGTTTACTCATAGAAGTTGCATCACGGTCTGTTTTATTGTATTGTTCTTTTTTTAGAGTGTTTAGAAGTTCTAAATCTTTAGTTAGTTGTTCTTGCTTTTTTTTTAGTTTTTCTATCTCTTCTTTGGAAATTTTTAGTTTAGTGTGATTTTTATCTTCTTTATCTAAGGTATCTAAGATAGTCATATAGTTTTTTATATCTTCTTCTATTTTAGCTATATCTTTTTTTACAGTTTTTTTCATGATAAGTGTATTTTTACTTGCATTGGCTCGTAAAAATGCTCCATCTACGGCTACTAAGTCTCCTGTTATAAGTTTTAGGTCTTTTATAAGTATAGAAAACTCTTTGAAAATTGTTTGTAAGGCTTTTGGATTATTCTTTCTAAAATTTGCTATTGTTTTATAGCTTGGTGTTAATCCTTGCGTTAGCCACATCATCTCTATGTTTCTACCTATCTCTTGTTCTAGCTTTCGACTGCTTCTTATCTTGTTTAGGTAGCCGTAGATATATATCTTTAGTAATAGTTTTGGATGGAATGCTGGTTGTCCATCTTTTATCAGAGATCTTTTGGTTTTTATCTTGAGTTTGGAGATATTTAGTATTTTTACATACTCTTCGATAGCTCTTACCATATTATCATCCGCCACCAACTCATCCAAACTTGGTGGAAACATCAGCTGTTGTTTTCGGTTTAATCCTTCTTTGTATATGCCCATTGTTAGCCTTTTTCTATGGATATATTATACCATTTTGAAGGTTTTAGATTGGTGTTTTTAGGCTTGATTTGTTACCATGCTTTTAATGTATTTGCGGGGGAGTTCTTTCACAGTCTCATAGAGACTGTGAACTTAGTCCCACCCACCACTAATTCACAGTCAAATCACCTCTAAAAATTACACTTTTTTTGAAAAATCTTCTCTAAAAAATATATTCCTAAAAAAAGAGTCTAAAATCTAGTAATAGTTGCCTTGAGAGAGCCATATCCTTAGATATAAGCTGCTATCTCTTGTCTTATTTGGGTTAGATTGTTGTTTTTTATGGCAAGGCAGAGTTTTTTAAACATGGCTATTCCTATGAGGTTTAGTAATCTTTTGAAATTGTAGGTAAACATAATGAGGGCATTTTCTCCAAGCACTTTCTTTTTGCCTCTTACTAGAAAGTGATCCCAGCCCAATGTTCTTTTTATCGTTCCGAAAGGATGTTCTACATTACCGAAGGGAATCCACACTTGCAAATTGACCCTCTTTTTCTTACTATATTTTTAGATTTTGGTATTGCCATCTTTTTATTGTAATTATCTATGATATTTTCATGTTCCCATCTGTACATCTGTTTATTTGGTGTTGCACCTGAAAGACAATTTTGTTTTAGTGGGCAAATTTTACAGTTGCTACTTGATATCCTATAGACATCTAACATTCTTCCATTTCATTCATACTGTTTTTCTATTTTATGTAACTCTTTATTGTTTGGGCAGTTTACAAACGGGTCACTTGTAGATTAAATCCACCTTTTAGAAAACATTTGAAACTATCTATCAAAAAAATAGATAGATGTTACCCGTAAATATACTGTAACAATCTTCTCATTTATCTCTAACCTCTTCTTAATTCCCAACTCATCACAAAGTTTTTCAACGATATGAAGTCCTATACCAAGCCCTCTATCACTCTCTTTGTAAAACCTTTCAAATATTTTTGAAGGGTTTTTTATGCCATAACTACTGTTGGAGATAGAGAGAGTGCCATCTTGGGTTTTGATTTTTATAAAACCGTTGGAAGTGTTGTATTTACAAGCGTTACTAAGAAGAT
>JAMOMX010000006.1 GCA_027066935.1 Sulfurimonas sp.
ACAAAGACCCATCTACAGCGATAAATGCGGGAAATCCAGCTGCAAGTAATTTTCATATTAGTACTATGAAAGGTCGTTATGTTGGTAATTACTTGGATGAAGTTACTGGTAAATGTTTTAATGGTTGGTCAGGTTCAATAACATCAAGTGGTAATGGTGGTAGTGATGCAAAAATCTTTGGTAACCATTTTTTTGATTTGGGTTGTGATAATACTTCTCGTTATCAACATACACTATATATGTCAGTGCGAAGTGAAACAGCTAATGCAAAAGCTTGGGAAATTGGATGGAACTATCTCCAAGATAACAAAAGTATCAGTGGTATTCACAATTATGATGAAACATATAGTGGTGATTGTGGAACTCTTAGAGGTGTAATGTCCATACATGATAACTATATTATTAACCAAAAAGGTAATGGTATTGATGTAAAAACAAGAGATTTACACGGTGAGAGAAATGACTGTTGGGCTGTAGATATTGATATTTTTAATAATGTACTTATAAATGTTGGTTTGGGACCTAAAGGTGAAGATGATGTTACTATTGCTCAAGCAATTATTTTATCAGGAGATATAAATATTTCAAATGTAAATATTTATAATAATACAATTTTTGGATATTCGGACGCTTTATCAAGAGTAAACTCAACTCCAAGTGCTATCTCTATCGGTTTTTCAAGAGCTAATCCAATTATTAAGATAGAAAACAATTATATACATGCTACAGGTGACTACACTTTCATTAATACATCAGAACCTAATGTTATTGAAAATAATAATTTGTATTATTCTGATGCAACACAGATTACACAAGATCCACAATGTAGCTTAAACGGGTTTGATTTAGAGTGTTTAAGTACATCACCTCTAATTGATGCGGGACTAAATAAAACACCATATGATATTTATGGAACAGCTAGAGGAACAAATTCCGATATTGGTGCTTATGAATATAATGTAAATTCACAAGATGACTCTAATAGTTATTGTGGAGATAACACTCTTAATACAAATACTCAAGAAGAGTGTGATGATGGAAACAATGTAGATGGAGATGGATGTAGTTCAAACTGTTTATTAGAAGAAAATGGAGATTCAAATATAGTTCCTATGTCAAAGTCAAACTTTAAATATCTAGGAGCTTTTAGAGTTCCAAAAGGGAGCTTTAATGGCTCTTCATTTGGAAACAACCCTTATGTAAATGCACAGTACCAACCTTTAACTTATAACCCATATAATAATTCACTCTTCCTTGGCAAAATGTCTTGGACAGCAACATCTGCAAAAAAAATCGGGGAGATAACTATTCCTGAAATCATATCTCCTTTAGATGTTGATTATGATATTACTAGATTAAATGAAGCAACAGTGATTCAAGCTCCACTTGATATTAGTGATGGAGAGTTTGATAAGTTAAGATTAAATGGTAATACTCCATCAGATGAAGCAAAAGGGCAACTTGGAGGGTTATTTGTTTATGAAGAAAAGCTTTTTGGTACAGTATGGGCTTATTATGATGCAAGTGGTTCACTTGGTTATAGATCTCACTGGAGTGCAGATTTAGATTGGTCAAGCGGAATTAATTTTAGTGGGTTACATGCAGTAGGAGAATCACCAACAGGAAGTTTTGCAAATGGAGGATTTGTTGGTGGATATATGGCAGAAATACCAGATGAATACAAAGGAGTCTTTGGTTATGAGCTTGTAACTGGTCGTGTTGGAGGTCCTATAGTAGGTCGCTCATCATATGGTCCTACTTTATGGGGCTTTAATCATAATCAATTAAATTTTGATATACCTGCTCAAGCAGAAATGTTTGTTGGCTATCCTAGCGATCATCAAACGCTAGGTGGATATAATGATATACCTAGTCTTATGTACAATAGAGCAACAGGAGTTAAAGGTGTTATTTGGCCAAAAGAAAGTAGTTCAATTTTCTTTTTTGGAGGTCTTGGTTTAGGTGTTGCCCATGATGCAACAGGAATCCCTCTAAATAATACAAATCCATCTTGTACAGGAGCTGGAACATCAAATCGTAATGAAGTAAAATCTAATTCTTGGCTTCAAGAAAATTCACCTGAAAAATGGACATGTGGATATATAGAGTTAGATGCATCAGATATTACTAATGGAGCTTCATGCTGTTTTGATCCAATAAACCCATCTTATGGAAGTCACTTTAATCCTTTTGTTATTGGTGCAGGAGAGTCTTGTTACGGTGTAGGAACTTCAGATCATACAATTGCTCGTAAAAACACATGGCTACTTACTAACTCTCCAAATGGGTATGTTTGTCAAAACCATACCATTGCAAAAAATGATATAAGCGCTGGAAGTGCATGTTGTTTTGTTGGAACTCAATCTACTGATAAGGGTGGAGCAGCATATCCTGGTGTATATCAAGTTTGGCAATATGAAGTAGAAGATTTAATATCTGTTAAGAATGGAGTTAAAGAACCATGGGAACTTATTCCAACAGTTTGGAATTTTGACTTACCTTTTGATAATCCACTTAAAGGTAAACAAATTTTAGGTGTAACTTATGATCCATCATCAGATAGAGTTTATATGGGACAAGCTTTTGGCGATGGGAACCATCCACTTATTCATGTTTTTAAAATTATTTCGGATTAATAAAATATATTAAATTTCTTGTATAATTATAATAATAGACTTCTTGCAAAACCTAGATTCTGAATCAAGTTCAGAATGACGGAACTTCGAACATATCGTCATTCCAAACTTGCACCACAAGGGTATGATAATTTGGAATCTAGGTTTTAAGGTTTTGCAAGAAATCTAATATAATTTTAGGATAATTTTTGAAAAAAATTTATACAATAGGTCATTCTATTTACGAAACTGATAATTTCATAGAATTGTTAAAAAACAACAATATTAATACTATTGTAGATGTAAGAAGCATACCTTACAGCAAATTTGCATCACAATATAATAAAGAATTATTGCATCAACACTTAAAACAAAATAGTATTCATTATATATTTATGGGTGATATGCTTGGAGCAAGGTATAAAGATAAAAATTTATTATTTGAAAATGGAAGTGTAAATTTTAAAAAAGTACAAGAAACTAAGCTATTTCAAGATGGCATCACAAGGCTGTATAAGGGAATTATAAAAGGTTATAAGATATCTTTAATGTGTTCTGAAAAAGAAGCCTTTGATTGCCATCGGTTTGGATTGATTTCAGAATATATTAGTAAAAACCTTACAGATGTTGAAATAAAACACATATATCCAAATAAAATTCTCTCTCAAAAAGAATTAGAAAACTCATTAATAAAAAAATATCATAAAAAAATAGATTATCTTGGATTAGAAACAGACAAAACACCATTGGAACAAGCATATATTTTAAGAAATAAAGATATAGCTTATAATGCAATAAGTAAGAGGGCATAAATAATTTCATAGCTAAGTTTGTCTTGAATCTAAACCTTTTAAATGTTGCTATCTATGAAGTTATTTATGCCCTCTTACTTAACAAAAGAATAGTTCAAAAAACTGTATTATAAATTTTTACAATAATAATATAGGTAAATATAATTTTAATGGCAATTAAAGAATATTATCTATATAATGACTTACTTCTTAGTTATTGTGCAACATTTATTGTGAAGCAAAGATGAAAAACTATGAGTATTTAAATATGTTAATATTGCCAAATCTTAAGATAGATTAGGTTTTATTTTCATATTTAATTCACTTATTTAATATAGGATTTTTTATGTATAAACCTAAGGTTATTTTTTATTTATTAGTAGCTATTTTATTATTTAGCGGTTGTGAAGATGAAACTTCAAAAAGTACTGTTGATCCAGTAGCAGGTAACGATACAGTAAACGCTGGAAGCGGAGATGATGTTGTTAACGGTAATGATGGTGATGACATAATAGATGGTGGTTCAGGAGATGATAAGCTCTACGGAAACAAAGGCGAAGACACCATAACAGGTGGAGCTGGAGATGATATCATTATTTCAGATTCAGATTACTATTATGGTTCATATGGTTCATATGCAGATGTTATAGATGGTGGAACAGGGAATGACACACTTCAAGGTGGCTCTGGAGATGATATATATATCTATAACCGTAGAGATGGAATAGATACAATTTATGATTATGATGGTCTGCGTGGTGACAAATTTTATTATAATGCAGGAGATGATACATTATCGTTTGGAAATGGAATCACTAAAGATGATTTACTGTTTGTAGCATCGGGTGTTGATTTAATAATAGGACTAAAAGAAGATAGAGTAGCATTTGAAAATTTATCAGATAAAATAATTATTACAAATGGAAGTCATATCAATAATAGAATTGAAAATTTTACTTTTAGCAATGGCACCCGCATAAAATCAGATGGGGAGATAACTTATACAGGTACAAATGGCAATGATACTATCATAGGTTATTCTGATCAAATCGATATAGTTGAGGCTGGAGCAGGTAATGATATTGTTAATTCTGGAAATGGGAATGATATTATTCATGCAAACACAGGGAATGATACTATAAATGCAGGAGATGGGGATGATATTATCTATGCAGATGCAGGAGATGATACAGTAAATGCAGGTTCAGGTGACGACACAGTAGAAGCTGGGACTGGAAATGATGTTGTTAATGGTAACGATGGTAATGACAAAATAGATGGTGGCTTAGGAAATGATAAACTTTACGGGGATAAAGGTGCAGATACCATAAAAGGTGGAGCTGGAGATGACTTAATTATTTCAGATTCAGATTACTATTCTGGTTCATATGGTTCATTTGCAGATATTATAGATGGCGGAACAGGTAATGATATTCTTCAAGGTGGCTCAGGAGATGATATTTATATTTATAATCGAGGAGATGGTGTAGATATAATTCATGATTATGATAGTCTACGCGAGGACACATCTTTTTATAACGCAGGAGATGACACAGTTCAGCTTGGAGAGGGAATTACAAAAGATGATTTGCTCTTTGCAACATCAGGTAAAGATCTAATAATTGGACTAAAAGAGGATGGTGTATTATTTGCAAACTTATCAAATAGGATAATTATTACAAACGGAAGTCATATTAATAATAAAATAGAAAATATTATTTTCAGTGATCAAACTAGCATGGCACTAGATGGAGAGATACCACTATTTGTAGGTGCAGACAACAACGACACAATCATAGATAACAACGATACAATAGTAGTAGAAGAAGGTAATGAGACCATTGATGGAGATAGTATAGTCTATACAGGAGACAAATATAGTTATTCATATAAAGGTATGCCTCTTTATGCTGTTAATATGTCAGTAGATGACTATAAGTTAAATAGCTTAAGCAATACTAAATTTAATTCACTCAGCTCCTTAAAACAAGAAATTATTGCCGATAAACTCTTGAGTACACTTTTTTTTGGTATGCCACGAGAAGAAATTTCTAATTTAATTCAAACAGGTACTTTCATTACAGAGATACGTAGTATGTTAGATAAAAATACAAATGACCTTTCTTTAGCGGAGGATCGCCTAAATGATAGTGGAAATGCAGGAGAGTTTTACTTTAATGATTGGTCAGCTGGCGCAGCAGAGGTTGCTAAGATTCTTGCTCGTTTTTATGTTTTAGAGGATCTTGACAAGGAGTATGTAAATTATTGGAGTGCTTATATTTTATCCTCTACTATTATGTTTTCTCCAGCTTATGAACTAGAATCAACAAGCAATCCAAATATTGAGCGAGTTTATAGTGCTTTAGTGAGAGCATTTAGAGAAGAAAATACTCTTGAGTATTCAACTTTTTTACATATGATTAGTGATGATAATTGGCGTCGCTTTAGAAGTCCGGAGGACAATGGGCGTGAGATGATGGAGATTTTCTTACAAGATTTTGATGATGCAAAGGTTCCTATAGCGGGACAAGCGCTTAAAAATTGGCATCTTGATCGTGATAACGATACTTTAGTGATTGGACTCGATGAAAACAGAGAACCTCTTCAGCTTTATGGCGAGACCGTTATAAATGGATTTGATTTCTATCGTGTATTGGTAAATTCATCTGATTTTACTAAAGAGATTACAGATAGACTTGTAAATATTTATTTTCCAACTTTTAGTTATGCACAAAAGACCTCTATTGTCTCTAGTATTGTAGCGAGCAATCCAAATACTTGGCAAGATATTTTACTTCAAATTGTATTTTCAGAGCGATATTTACTTGAATCAGATAAAGTAAAAAGTGCGGAAGAACTCTTTTTTAGTTTAAGTAAGAAGATTCACTTTGAACATAATAGAAGATTTTTTAGTTATTTTGCAGGAGACTTAGCTAAAATGAATCAAGCTTCTATGAAATACAAACTGGGGAAATATGTTGAAATTCCTCTTGATACTCAATCTTTTAGCTCATATCATAAAACTTTAAGAGAAAGTGTCTTTATACGTTCTAAAACCAGTTGGTCAAGTGGCTGGAACCAAGAGTTATTTGTTCCAGATCAATTATTTGAAGGAATTTCTGCTAATGAACACGCTAAGACACTTGAGCGTTTAATAAATTTCCTTTTTATGTCAACAGTCTCTCGTCCTGCTAATAACCAAGAGATAGAGCTATTTAAAGGTTATATGCTTACAAATGAAGAGACTTATCAATATCCATTTAGAATTTTTAAAAGTGATAGCTCAACAAATGAAAGACGCTATGCTACCATTATTATAATGGACTATATATCTAGGCTAGCGCAAAATTATAGATTTGAAAAGGTGCAATAATGAATAGAAGAAAGTTTATTAAAACAATCAGTTGTGTTACAGCATCTCTTTTGCTTCCAAGTAGTGCGATTAGTGCACCTATCGATTTTTCAAAAATAGGATTTGATAGTGCTAGTTATTCTCAAAATAATGCTCAAACTATAATGATTTTTCTTTATGGTGGTCCATCTGAATTAGCTGGAAATTTAACTAATCTCGATGAAATTAAACTAGAATCCCAAAGTGATTATAATGTTTATTTCAACAATGGAATCACACCAACACAAAATAATTTTTGGCAAGAAGCTGGTGGCTCAATTATGGAAGAGATGCTTGCAAGTGGTGATATGAATATTTTTCGAACTTGCTATAGTCAGTTGCGTGATGATGAAGGAAATCGTTCTCATGGTAGATGTGTTTCACAAAATCAACGTGGAGTTAATAACCTCAATGATACTAACGGAATTTTTTCTATTATTGCCAACACTTTATTTCAAAATGGGGTGATAGATGAAAATACTAAATTACCATTTATAAGTATGGAGGGGGACTCAATATTTTATACTGCATCTGATTTTACTTTAGATAGTTTTTTAAAACCAACTTCATTTAGTTATGATTTGGATAATCCTTTTAATCGTCGTGACGCTAATAGTTGGATATATTATACAGGAAGTGAGCGCGAGGTAGATGGATATAGTGATAAACGATCTGCATTTGATATAACAATGGACTCTTTAGCTCAACTGACAAATCCTGAGGGTAAAATAAAAGAAAACTTTAGTAAACGGGTTGAACTTGATGCTTTTATCGGTGATATGAATACTGCAGCACTTCCTAATGGTATAGAATATCCAAATGATAATTTCTCTAAAAAACTTAGCAATGCTGTAAAGATTTTAACTAATAATCCTGATACTAAAATCATTTCACTTGGTACCTCTGGTCTTGGTGGCTGGGATGACCATAGTGAAGCAACGAGTTATCGCAGCCGTATGGAGCGTCTTTTTGAGTCATTAAAGGTATCAGTTGCCCACATTAAAGCTGAAAATAAAGATGGAAATATCAATATCATGGTCTTTGGAGATTTTGGTCGTAATGTTAATTTAAATGGTTCTTTTGGCTGGGACCACGGTAATTTACAAAACTTTTATCTTTTTGGAGGTAAAAACTACTTTAACAATGTTGGTGTAGTTGGTGAGACAACACTTAGTAAAGTTGGTGAAATTAATAGATTATATCTTAAGCCTGCATCTGATTCATATTGGTTTGAGCCATACAGCATAGCTGCTACTCTATATAAAATTTATGGCATAACTAACCCAGAATACCTTACTGATGGCTTTTCCCCTATAGGCGGCGGTTTACTCAGTTAAAGTTTTATACTTTAGCTGATAAATTTATCACCTACCAATACTTAAATTTATGTGATATTAATACACTATAGCTTATAATGGTTTTTTTTTAATTATAACAATTAATAAACCAACAAATCAAAAGGAAAATAATGTTTGGAAACAGTAATAAAATTCTTACTTTAGAGGGTGAGAAAAGCAGCCTAGAAAAAGAAAACATTCAACTTAAAGATGAGATTTACAAACTTGAACAACTTCTAAACGATAGACCTACAGAATCAACTGTTGAGGAAAGTGATATAGTTACAGAGGAGTTTAAAAATATGCTTATAGACAGTTATGAAGATGGCATGGATTTTCTTCAAAACACTATAGAAGACAACTTAGTTATGCTAGAAGAGATAAATGATCATAATTTAGAGACTTCAAAAAAAGCTGCAAGTGTTAACGAAAATACTGATGTCATCACTAACTCTATTGAAAAAGTTCAAGTTTTAACAAGCAATCTCTCTGATGATACAACCTCCCTGAATAGTAGTGTAACCTCAATTACAGAAATTATTAACCTTATTAAAGATATTTCTGACCAAACAAACCTTCTTGCTTTAAATGCTGCAATTGAAGCTGCTCGTGCTGGTGAGCATGGCCGTGGTTTTGCAGTTGTTGCAGATGAGGTAAGAAAATTAGCAGAGAGAACTCAAAAGGCAACTCTTGAAGTAGAGATTAATATATCTGCTTTAAAACAAAATGCTACATCTATGGTAGAGATGAGTGAAAATTTTACACAAGAAGCTGATAATGCTATGAAAATATTAGATATATTTAAAGAAAACATAGATTTTGTTATCTCCAATTCAACCACTATTTCTAATAAAAATGAGAATGTAACAAATGAAATCAATATTAGTAATGGTAAAATAGACCACATTAAATTAAAACTAGATGGTTATAAAGCTGCGTTAAAATCACAATATGTAGACATAGGGGATGCAAATAGCTGTAAATTTGGCAAATGGTTCTCAACTATAACAAATACACTCCTAAAGGACAATCCAACTACCGTATCTGAAGTTGCAAAACACCATAATGTAGTCCATGATGGACTTAAAGATGTAATGAATATATTTAAAAACGATAAAGCTACCCAAGATGTTGCTAAAACTATGAAAGATGTTGAGTTCTCTTCAAAAACAGGATTTGAAAAACTTCTTACTTCAATAGTTGCTGTAAGAAAATAATAAAATATATTAAACAAGTAAAGTATTGATTTAATCGATATTGCTTGTTTATATAACCTACCCTACCCCATGAAAAAGTAAAAATTAAAATATAAATTAAAAAAATACAAAGGTTTAGGCTCTCTGCTTATTTATAAATATAAAGTAATTTTTATTGTATAATTACCTAAGAAATAGTAAGTTATCTATATATAAACTTAGAATGGATATATGTGAAATATAATAATATTAACTTTAATAAAAAAACAATTCTAATAACTGGTGGGGCTGGTTTTATAGGCTCAAATCTTGCTTTTTATTTTCAAAAAAACTATCCAGAATCAAATATAGTGATCTTTGATATATTTAGAAATGATGAAACCTTTAGTAATGGTTCTCTTAAAAGCTTTGGGCATTATAAAAATTTACTTGGTTTTAATGGTATTGTTATAAGTGGTAATATTAACGATAAAATAGCTCTAAAGAGTTTAGAAGATAATTATAAATTTGATTATATCTTTCATCAAGCAGCAATTTCTGATACTACCGTGCGTGAGCAAGATATAATGATAAAAACAAACGTAAATGCTTATGAAAATTTACTTAAAGTTGCAATTAATCATGGTGCAAATATGATCTATGCCTCATCAGCTGCTACTTATGGTGATAGTGATAGGTTTGAAGTTGGCTATGAAAAACCAAATAATGCTTATGGTTTTTCCAAAGTTATGATGGATAATATAACTTATAAATATATCAAACAAGGGGTAGATATATCAATAGTTGGATTAAAATATTTTAATGTTTATGGAAAAAGAGAGTTTTATAAAGACAAAACAGCATCAATGATTGTACAATTTGCACATCAAATATTAAAAGGATTAACACCTAAGCTTTTTGAGGGTAGTGATAAAATACTTAGAGATTTTATATATATTGATGATATTATCCAAGCAAATATTTTAGCATGTAACCCTATAAAAAGCGGTATTTACAATGTTGGAACTGGCAAAGCTAGAAGTTTTGAAGACATTGTAAATATACTCCAAGGTGAACTAGGGATTGATAATTCTAAAGAATATATTGCAAATCCTTTTATTGGACAATACCAATTTTTTACCGAAGCAAATATAGATACAATAAAACAAAATCTTGGATATAAGCCAAAGTATAATTTAGAAGATGGTATAAAGGCTTATATACCTGAAATAAAAAGGTTATTCAAAGTTGAGATTGAAAATGTTAAATAAATTACCAAAAGTTTTAGTTGTTGGTGATTTAATGATAGATCATTATCTTTGGGGGAATGCTAATCGTATATCACCAGAAGCACCTGTTCAAGTTGTAGATATTGATAGAGAAACAACGGTATTAGGTGGAGCTGGTAATGTAGTAAATAATCTATACGCGCTTGGTTGTGAAATAAGTGTTATTTCTGTAGTTGGAGATGATGCAGTAGCTAAAGAGCTAGAAGATATGTTTAGTGAAATAAATGCAAAAAGTATATTAATTAAGCAGCCAGAGAGAAAAACATCAAAAAAATCTCGAATAATTGCTGCACACTCTCAAGTTCTAAGGTATGATAATGAATCAAAAGAAGATATTACAAAACTTTCATCAGACAAAATATTAGAAAAATTTAAATCACTTTGTGATGAAATTGACATTGTATTGCTTTCAGACTATGGAAAAGGTGTCTTAACAACTTCTTTAACAAAAGAGCTTATAGATATTGCTAATTCTAAAAATAAAAGAGTATTAGTTGATCCTAAAGGGGATGATTATTCCAAATATAGTGGAGCATATCTTTTAACACCAAATAAAAAAGAAGCTGAAATTGCTTCTGGCATTAAAATAAAAGATGATAACTCTTTAATTGAGGCACTTAAAAACTTAAAAAATATAGCTAAGCTTGATATCTCATTAGTCACTTTAAGTGAAGATGGAATTGCAATCTATGATGAAAAATTAATAATGCGCCCTACTGTTGCCCGTGAAGTTTATGATGTAACAGGAGCTGGGGATACTGTTATTGCTTCTCTTGGTTATTATTTGGCATGTGGAAATGATATAGTTACTTCACTAGAATTTGCAAATCTTGCAGCTGGTGTGGTTGTTGGAAAACTTGGAAGTGCAACAGCTACTATAGATGAGATAGAGCATTATCGCTCAAGTATAAATAAAGGCTCTATTGAGAGCCATATTAAAAGTTTTAATGAGTTAAAGATACAGGTAAAAAGACTTAAAAAATTGGGTAAAAAAATAGTTTTTACAAATGGTTGTTTTGACATACTTCATCGTGGACATGTAAGCTATTTAGATGTGGCAAAATCATATGGGGATGTACTTATCCTTGGACTAAATTCAGATGCAAGTGTAAAAGCTCTTAAGGGCGAAAATAGACCTATAAACAGTGAAGAAGATAGAGCTTTTGTACTCTCAGCATTAGAGAGTGTAGATTTTATTTGTGTATTTTCTGATGACACTCCATATGAACTAATTAAGATGGTTGAACCTGATGTATTAATTAAAGGTGGAGATTATGAGGGTAAAGTTGTTGTTGGAAGTGATATAGCTAAAGAGGTCAAACTTGTGCAGTTTATAGATGGTAAAAGCACTACAAAAACAATTGAAAAAATTCAAAATTGTGTGTGTTAATAAAAGATGACAAATAAACCAAAATATACAATTTTTAAAAATACAACTTATGCAATAAATGGATTAATAGACATAATTAAAACTGAATCATCCTTTAAGGTTGAATTGGCTTTTTGTGTAATATTAATACCTTTTTTAATTTTAGTTGATATTGATATGACTAATAAATTATTGATGTTTATTTCATTAATGGGTGTATTAATTGCTGAGACAATAAATAGTGCTATTGAGCGTGTTGTTGATTTAGTTACACTAGAGCATCACCCTCTAGCTGGTCGTGCAAAAGATGTTGGCAGCACCATAGTATTTTTAAGTATTGGTGTTTTTTTAGTTATATGGGGAATAAATTTATATAAGCTAATAGAGTAAAATCATTAGACTTCTTGCATAACCTATAAATCTGAAAATATCAGTCAAAGTGCATTAATTTTTTAAAGCAAAGATTGAGTAATAGCCGTAGCTATTGCGATAGCTTTACTTTGAAAAAGTGATGTGCTATGGCTGATAGGTTCTTTTTAATAGGTTATGCAAGAAGTCTATTCAATATCAGAATCAATACCCTTTATTGTTATATGCCAATATAAGCCCATTTTTTCTTTATATGTTTTAGTTAAGTTTTGTAAACTCTGATTTGATTTTAGGTATTCTAAATTTGCAAATGAATATTTTGTATCTTTATAAATATCGATACCTTTTGCTAGATTTATTTTATAAGTAGCATTATTATCTAAAGCTTTTTTAAAACCAAAAGTTATTTCGTTCTCTTTTTTAAATGACATAGATTCTCCAAAGCTATTATATTTAAATTCTTTTGGAGCTACAAGTTCAACTATAGTTGGAAATATATCCATATGGTTTCCAATATTTTTAGAGTTAATTGTATTATTTGTTATCCCGCTTCCATATAAAATGAATGGCACAGAAGAGAGTTCATATAGGTTTGGTTTATTATTAAAATATCTGCGCCCATAATGATCCCCCGTAAAAGCAAAAAGTGTATTTGGTTGCGTAGATTCAAACTTTTTAACAAAATTTCCTATAGCTTTATCTGAAAACCAAAGATGCCCAAGTGTTAATGGGGAAATTGATCCATCATTTAGTTCTTGGTATTTTTTTGGATAATCTTTAGCAGTTTTATATGGATAACCTAGAGTATTTACATCAATATCAAAGGGTCCATGATAACTTGTTGTCAGTATAACACTAAAAGTTTTTGTTTTATTAGATAGCTTTTTATCTACAAAATCAAAGAGTTGATTATCATCAACTCCCCATACACCATTTGTAGTTTTTTTACCAATATGTACAGAAGATATAATATTATTAGCACCTTGATTTTTCATAAAGTTTCCAATGTTTTGCCAAGATAAAAAACCACCATAGAAAAAATATGAATCGTACCCTAACTTTTCCATCTGTTCAAATATAGATGTATTTTCAGGTCCATTTTTAGATTTAAGCACACTAATATTTACACCAGAATATGGTAAACCAGACACTATACTACCCAAAGAGTTCATCGTACTATGTGATGCTGGAAGAAAATTTTTAAAGTGAACTCCTTTTTTTGCAATCTCTCGCAAATTATCTGTTATGTGCAGGTCTTTATATTTTTCTTGTAATGGCCAAGAATCATAGCTTTCCATAACAATTAGTATAATATGTTCAGGTTGATTTATAAGAGCACCCTTAGCTATTTTTTTTGTATATTTTTCATAGCTATCTTTAGAAATATTTTTTATATTAGATAAGTAAGGGTTTTTACTCTTGATGTTTTGAAGTTTTTTAAAGTCTTTATATGCATAAGATAAAGTTCTTAATGGATTCATTATAATTTTATTTAAAAATTCATCTTGAGTAACATAAGCCCATTTTCTAATGGTAGCTTTACCATTAATTGTACCTCTTGAGGCTATTACTACTAGAAATAACATAATTATAATTATAAAAAATTTAAAAAAAATATTTTTTGTATTTAGTATATTTAAATTAATATGGATTGTATTGATTTTTTTTAAAAGTTTTATAGAGATAGTTAGTAAAATAATAAATATTATAATACTTATAACAGGGTTATATTGTAGCATGATTGTATGTAAAATTGCACTAGTGTCATCATAAAGAGCTTCAAATACAAAGTAATTAAATTGATCATTATATTCAGTAATATATGTTGGTGTAATTACAAATGATAAGAATGATATAGTTAAAAATAAGTAACTAAAAAACAATCTTATTTTGCTAACAATATACTCTCTGTTTTTTGTAAATATAATAGAGTTTGCTATAAAAGGAATTAATAAAAAAAGCATAATTAAATGGGTGTCATATTTAAACCCAACTAAAATAGTATTTATAAAGTCATCAGTAGTTACATCTGTTGAGAGTTTTGTATTGAAATATATGATTAAAAATATTCTAAATATTGCGTAAATAATAATACAAAATAGCCAAAAATATGTAAGTTTATAAAATTCTTGTAAAAAAAGCTTCCATTTAGTATTTTGTGCTTTCATCTATTTTTCCTTGTATAATTTCTTTCTGAGTAAATTTTCTTTTTTTAATAAAAAGTATTACTCTTTTCTTGTAACTATCATAGTTTATGATTAAAGATAAAATAACATTTTTCTCCTTATAGCAGGATATGAGATTATTTATACCTCTTACTTAAGAGACCTGTAATTTTTTAATAAAGAGAGACTAAGTCAGTTATCTCTGAAAATACAACTGCTCTTTTTAACTCATTTTGTTTTAGTATTTCATCTAACATTAGAGCTAAATTTTCATCAACTGATGGAACTAGTTTTCTTATATTTTTAGGTTTTTCTTTTTTTATACTATTTGTATATCTTTCATATGCTGAATAAGCTTCCTCCTTTGCTAAAGCAAAAAAAAGTTTTCTACCAAGCTCAAACACTTCAAATTCTTCAGTTTTTCCTGTATTTGTTTTTTCACTAAATCCTATATCGATATCTATATTTTTATCTCTCAAGTAAGCTCCTAATTTCATCATAAAACCTACATATGCGGAGGTATATTGTTTTATAACTCTATCACTAAATGCTTCAAAATGTTCAGTTGCTTTTTTCTTTTTTTTATACTCAAGCATAAGTGTCTCTACATAATAGCTAGCATATTTAAGTGGAGCAGATTTTATAACTGTATAGCCCTCCTTCCCCTCACTAATCAACTTACCACCAAGGGAGATATTTACACCGCCTATACTCTCTTTGTTTAACCTAGTCTTGCAACCCTCAAACCCAATATCTCCAAGTCCGTGAATTCCACAACCTTTTACACATGCTGACCAATACATCCTAATACGTCCATTTTCAATAGGTACTTTTTTTTCTAAATACTTTGCCATATTTATAGCATCATTTTTATTTTCAATAACACCAAATGGACAATGTTTAGTACCAGCACACGCTACAAGGTGGTTAAAATAAGGAGAGCTTACGCTTTTATATTGTTTAAAAAAATCTTCATTAAGTAAAGAAGCTGTATCTTTTACACCTAATATATATAAACTTTGTTCCATATCGAGACGTAGCTCTTTATTTCCATATTTTTCACCTAAAGATGCAACCTCTATCATAGCTTTACCCGTAAAAACCCCTGATGGAACTACTGCATGAACAGCAAATGTACCATCACGAAGTTGAGATTTGCCTTGATCTGGATCGTTAAAATCAATTTGAGTCATTGTCTCTCCAGCACTTAAAAAATCTATACCTGCATTTTCTCTTATAACTTTAGATATTTTATCTACTCCAACTGCCTCTATGAGAAATGACAATCTGTTTTTATTTCTATTATCGCGAAATCCAAAATTTTTAAAAATTTCTGCAATTGACTTGTAAGCCTTTAACACTTCATCTTCATTTGTTAAAAAAATATCTACATTTTTTGCAATCCTACCAACTCTACCACCAAGGTACATGTTATAACC
Source organism: Sulfurimonas sp. (assembly GCA_027066935.1). Lineage (GTDB taxonomy): Bacteria > Campylobacterota > Campylobacteria > Campylobacterales > Sulfurimonadaceae > Sulfurimonas. The sequence continues at coordinate 15,941 of JAMOMX010000006.1, forward strand.
ATATACACCATTCTTTTGGGCTAGTACAAAACAACAATCATGACCAAATACATTACATCTATTAGAAAATGAACCTGTAATTGCAGTGTTAAATTTTCTTGGAAGTGTTGAAATCCACTCTGGCGAGTATAAAAACATCTCTTGTAATTTTAAAAGCAAATTATATGAGGGTAAAACATTATCAAAACCAAGAGAATCAAGAGGATCCGTTAATATATTTCTAAAGTTGTCAACACCAGTTTGAAAAGAGTCAACTCCAACATCATTTAACTTCTTTAATATCGTAGGTATATCTTTAATATCTAAGTATCTAAGTTCTGCCTGACATCTAGTAGTTAAATCAATATAATCTTGCCCATAATCTCTAGCACACTCACCAATAACTCTTGCTTGTTCAGAGTTTAAAAAACCACCTGGTATACGAAGTTTTAACATAAATCTTTCAGGAGTAGCTGGTCTATCATAGATACCAAAACACTTTAAAAAATATTTCTTATCTTCATCAGGGATAGATGCATATCCATTTTTTGCATACTCTTGTAGTCTATAAAAAGATTCTTGAGGGTTTTTAAGTTTTTTTATTATTTCTATTTTATTGATTTTTTTATTTCTAACTTCATAAGCTTTTTCTAATTCTTGCATTTAAAGCTCCTACATAATTGTTTATATCTAATTATAGTTATTTTTTAATCATTTTATAGACAATATATGCCTATTTTTTATACAATTATCTTAATTTCACCATTAATTTTAAGAAGATCTCTGGTTAAACATCTTAAACCTAAAATATTTACAAATCAGAAAAAAGTACAGAAAATTCAGGCTATTTAACTCTCTTGATTTTTTATGCCCCCTTACTTATAGTTTGATTTTAGAAATTTATATGGCTATAATTCTAGCAAAGTCAATTTATTATGGAGAAAACAATGAAAAAAATAGAAGCTGTTATAAAACCTTTTAAACTAGAAGATGTTAAAGATGCTTTAGCTGAAATGGGGATTACAGGTATGACTGTAAGTGAAGTTAAAGGTTATGGTCGACAAAAAGGGCATAGTGAGCTTTATCGTGGTGCTGAGTATGTAGTTGATTTTTTACCAAAAATCAAGATGGAGATGATTGTTGATGATGGAGATGTAGATCAAGTAACATCAACAATAGTAGAAGCTGCTCGTACTGGTAAGATTGGTGATGGTAAAATCTTTGTAAGTGAAGTTGAACAAATTATCCGTATCCGTACTGGTGAAACTGATATAGAAGCTATATAAGCTTCAAATAATCATTCTTTAACTCGATATTGTAAGTTAGATGCGAACAATAGTTCTTTAAAAACTTCATTTAGAGCTTTACTTTTAAAGTTTTTTACTACAATCTCTTTTTGAAAACGTACAAAGTCACCTTTTTTTACATCAGCACCACTAGTTGCTATCCAAAAAGGTTTATGCGTTTTCTCTTTGACTTCTATATAGGTGTACGACCCACCCTGCTTTACACTTACCACCTCTCCTTGATAAAAAGGTTTTATAACGGCTGTTTTATTTTCAGATGTTTGAGCCTCAAGATTCAATACTAGAAGTAGTGAAATTAAAGCATATTTATAGATGTTCTTCATGTGTTTCCTTTGAAATTAATTTACGTTTTGGATAAGCTATAAGAATGATACTAAATACCATAATGGTTGTGATATAAACCCATGTTGGAATTGGTATAGGATCTCCAGTAGCATAAGAGTGCATACCTGCTAAATAAAAATTTACTCCAAAATATGTCATAAGTATAGAGAAAAAAGAGATAACAGATAGTGTAGCAAAAAGATATGGTGAATAGATTTTTTTAAGAAGCCTTATATGAAGAACTATTACATAGACTAAAATAGATATATATGCCCATGTCTCTTTGGGATCCCAACCCCAGTAGCGTCCCCATGATTCATTTGCCCATACCCCTCCTAAAAAATTACCAATTACCAAGAGAGTTAGTCCTAATATTAAAAGAGCCTCATTTATATAAGTGATATTTTTAATATTTGTATCAATATTGGGAGATTTTTCGTCCCGTAAAATAAATAAAAACAGAGTAATAATTCCTAAAATTGCTCCAACTCCAAAAAACCCATAACTTGCAGTGATGACAGAGACATGAATACTTAGCCAATAAGACTTTAAAACAGGGACTAAACTTGTTATCTCTGGGTCTATCTCTCCCAAATAAGCTCCAAAGATAAAAATACCTGCCATAATAAATGAAGCAGCTATAGCAATTGTAGATTTACGTAAAAATATTAATGAAGCTAAAATTGCGGTATATGAGATATAAATCATAGTTTCATATGTATTAGATATCGGAGCATATCCACCTATATACCAACGAATAGCTATACCTAAAGTGTGTAATATAAAAAAAGCAAATGTTATGATACTTATAGTAAGTTTGATTTTATTATTGATAAGTTTATTGTTAAAAATAGATATAAAACTATAAATAAGAAGTGCAAATCCAAAAAGAAGATAACTTATTGAGAGTTTAAAAAAAAGAGATGTTTGGTTAAACCAAATCTCAATATCTAGTTTTTGTTTTGTTGGCATAACTGAACTTCCAAACTCTTTTTGATAATCTCTGATAGTCTCTATATAGGAAAATCCTTTATTATAATTTCTGTTAAAACAAGCATCAAGCAAACGACTTGTATCTCTTTTTAATTGACTATTATCAACCAAATCAAACATTGTTTTAAAGTCTACCCATTTATCTTTTTCATTATTTTCCAAAGGGAAAATTGTTAAGAGCACCCCTCGATATGTCATAAAAACAATATTAAGCCGCTCATCAACTTTTATAATATCTCGCTCAAATGTACCTCTTTTTGAGGGGACAAGCTGATTAGCACGCTCAACTTCTTTACTTAGTTTATAATTTCCTTTTTCATCAAAAAAATCAATGAATTTTGCAAGTTTTTGCCCTTTATTAATACCTACAAGAGCTTTAAGTTTTGGTGTTTTTATCCGTATTATTTCAACTTTTTTCCATAATTGTGGTCGTGAAAACATACCAAGCACAACTTGGTTTGCACTCATACCTCTCCATGAGTTTTTACCTGTTAACTTGTTGAGAACTTCGCGATTTTGTGTATCTAGCGGTTTCATTCGTCCTGCTGGATCTTGTACTACCAAAGCTCCAAACTCTTTTGCAAGTTCTTTAGAATTTTTTTGATGCTCATCAAGATAACTTTGTATGTAGGATGTAGCATAAGCTGGTGTATGAGAAAAAAACAGCCCAAACGAAAGTATAAAGAGGGCTATAGGCATTTTTTTTATTTTAGAGATTAAAAATTGAAATCGTGACTTTTTATCAAAGAGGTTTAAAATAAGCCCTAAAAAGAGTAAAAAATAACCAATATAAGTGATTTCTACTCCAGGGTCTTTATTAACAGTGAGTTTTGTTCCCTTTTCATCACTATCATAAGATGTTTGAAAAAATTTATACCCCCCATATATAAGTGTATGGTTCATATAAATCTCTTTATCAAACTCTTTATTATTTAGTATATCTATAACTTTTACATCTGAAAAAAACTCTGATGGAGATCTACTTCCTGGGTATCTAGTAAGAGTAAAATCTTTTAAAGCTAAATAAAAATCTAACTCTATTTTTTCCTCTCCAAGCATAACAATATTAGATTTATCCCCCTCTCTAATATGCATCGTCCCCTCAAATCCAAAATAATGAGTAATTGTAGCTCCAAACAAAATAACAACAAAAGATATATGAAACATGGTTCTTGCTTTAATACGATACATTTTTGTTTTTAATATTATAAAAATAAGATTAAACGAAGTAAGTAAGAGTGTAAACTGATACCAAGGTGCATGAAAAACCAACTCTTTTGCTCTTTGTGAGCCAAAATCATTTTCAATAAAAGTACCAATTGCAGCACCAACTGCTAAAATGAAAAACAAAAATAGCATTATTTTATAAGAGCTTATTATTTTATACATATAAGGGGAACTTCTTCAGGGTTAAGATCTAAAATCAAGTACTTTTATACTAAGTACTTGAAATTATAAGTATATTGTTATTTAGAATATGCTGTTTCAGCATCATCTAATCCAACACGA
>JAMOMX010000007.1 GCA_027066935.1 Sulfurimonas sp.
CCATTTTTGTCAACCCGACACAGTTTTTAGAGGGGGAGGACTTAGAGAGCTACCCGCGCAAAGAGGAGGCAGACCGCCGCATTTGCGAGTTAAGCGGTGTTGACTACCTCTTTTACCCTAGCGCTGACGTGATGTACACGCATGACGAGGTGCATGTGTGCGCACCCGACGTGTGTGCGTATGTGCTAGAAGGGTTGTCGCGTCCGGGGCACTTTGACGGGGTATTGACCGTAGTGCTGAAACTTTTTCATATTGTTATGCCGACGCGTGCTTACTTTGGTAAAAAAGATGCTCAGCAGTTAGCGCTCATTGAGCAGATGGTACGCAACTTTTTTTTACATGTAAAAATTGTCGCGGTCGATACTGTACGTGAGAGCGACGGTCTGGCACTGAGCAGCCGTAATGTCTACCTAAGCAGTGCCGAGCGTGAAGAGGCTCTTAAAATCTCCTACGCACTCAAACGTGCCACAAAGCTAATAGCACAAGGAGAGCGAGACATTGCACCCATTACGCAAGAGATGCAGCAGATAATGGCAACGCTCGATGTGGAGTACATTGCCTTTGTCACCAGAGAGTTTGAGCATATTGAGTGTGTTGAAATTGGCAATACCGTCATTTTAATTGCCGCTCGTGTCGGTGCAACGCGGCTTATAGATAATTTGCAGTTATAGCGGGGTCTAAGCAACATAATGTATTTTTCATGGGTGTTTTTCCCCTTCAATGAACACTTTGTATGTTCAATGCCCTATACCATCAAAAACATACATTGTATTTTTAAGAAGAATCATCATTTTTTAAAAAACAGCCTAGTTTCATTGCAGTTTGGAATATTTTTATATATTCAACAAATACTTTAGATATAGGTTTAATATTACTATAGATAGTTCTTTTAGATAGAATGTTTGTTGAATAAATAGTTATATAATTGGAGGTACAAAATGGCAAAAGTAAAAGTTCTAGCAGGTGATTTCTTGAAAGGAAATGGAGAATATTCTTGGGGTTCTCTTGTATTAAAGACCAAAGAGCATTCGTGGGTAGGAGAAACAATCCCATTAACACAATTAGAAACTGTTGAAATTGCCACTGAAGAAAGTGTAAAAAAAATTGGAGGTACTGTTGGCTGGGGTGCTGCTGGAGCAGTTATTTTAGGTCCAGTTGGTTTATTGGCCGGTTTGTTATTAGGTGGAAAGAAAAAAGAAATTACTTTTGTAGCAAAATTCAAAGATGATCGTAAGCTTCTAGCACAAACTGATAGTAAAACATTTACTAAATTACAAGCTGCAGTTTTTTAATAGATAAATATATAACAAATTATTGGAGAAAAATATTTGACCCTACGGTTCAAATATTTCTCAACTCAACCGTTGTCTTACAAGTAAAAAGGATATTACAATTGAATTTAAAAAAATATAAAGATAAATGGGAAAGATTTAATCTCAATCTATTTAGAAAGTTTATACATATTATTGGTTTCACTAAGGATAATACATCAAGAAACTTATTCAGATTATTTCAAATTGCTTTTTATGCAGTTATTATAGTTTTCGTAATCAATTTATTTTCATTCTTCAGTACAAACACTAACTTTGGAACTTTTGGAGATTTTTTTGGTGGAGTATTAAATCCAATTTTAACTTTCTTAACTTTTATGGGTTTATTAATTACTATTATCCTTCAGCAAAAAGAACTAAAACAAAGTAGAAAAGAATTTCAAGGACAAAAAGAATCCTTAGAAAATCAAGAATTTGATAATAAATTTTTTCAAATGTTAAATCTTTTAAATAATATTAGTGATAGATTAGCTGTAAATATAAAGAACGATGACCTTGATGGAAAAAATATTTTTGAATATTTAAAAGAAAAATTACATAACGACATTTACTATTTATATGATCAAGATTTAACTAACAACTCTTTACAAGAAGATAAGTTTTTATATTTTCAAAAGGGGTTTAATAAATTTAATAATACATATGATACAACTTTTAAATATTATTTTATAAATTTATATCAACTTTTAAAATATATAGATACCTATTCCAATAATGAAGTTGAAGCCAAAGAGTATACAAATATGATAAGAGCCCAATTAACAAAAAATGCATTGATACTATTAGCATACAATGCAATAGGTGTTAAAAATTTTACAACAAATCAATATCAATTATTAGTTGAAAAATATGCTTTTTTTGAACATTTAAGATATGATGATTTTTGTGAAAATGAAAATATTATTAATATTATAAATACAATATTATCAGAGTACGATGATAAGGCTTTTGGAAAAAATAATTTAGACTTGATTAAAATAATAAGAGGACAAAAAAAATATCGCATAGAAGAAAAAGATAAGCGTACTCCAAAAGAAAAAGGAGAAGCCATTGCAGCAAAATTAAGCGATTTGCAATAAAAATAAGGATTGTACCAGAAGATAACAAAACAGAGTAGCCAATACATTACCTAACAGCAATGTATTGGCTATCTTCAACCGTTATACACTATGAACTATCTTACTGGAGCAAAAGAATATTGTCTAGAACTACTAAAAATGAAATAGTTGTCATTAATGGATTAATGTATCAAAATCAGCCATTTATAGAACGTTATGGATGGGACGAAGCAAAAGAATACGCAAAAAAATTAAGACTTGGAGGATATGATGATTGGCGTTTGCCAACCATCACCGAACTGAGTCAAGTAAGAAATCCAAAACTAGATAAGTGGCAAGGTTCTGAAAAGTGGTGTGATTGGATGTCAAGACATGAAAAATTATTGTATAAAAATTCTATGGGAAAAGTTTATTTTACAAGAGAAGAGTTTGTAAAGAATATGCCTGAGTATAGCTTTTTTTGGAGTTCAACAAAGTTTGAAAATAATGATAATCATAGCTTTTTAGAAGATGCAGTATATTTAGAATACTTTAATGATATAAAACCAATTTATGCAATAAAAGAAAATCAAGATTTTGTATTATGCGTACGAGGTTAAGCAAAACTATATAGTGTGCCTCCTCCAGAAGAGTTGCACAATGCATACTACTTGATTTATTTTTGTAATTACATTATAATTACAAAAGAGTAAAGGAGTCGTATCATGACAATGCTCATAAAAATTGGAAATTCACAAGGTGTTAGAATTCCCAAACCAATAATTCAACAAGCGAATCTTGAAAATATTGAGATAGAGTTTGAAGTTGTTAAAGAGGGACTATTATTAAAACCGGTAAAAAAAGTAGTTCGTGAAAATTGGGAAGACAACATCAAAAAAACTATCTCAAAAAACCGAGATAACAAAGATGATGCAGTGTTAAACGATTTTTTAAATGATGATGATTTAGATGATTGGGAGTGGTAATTGAACATAAATAGATTTGATATATATTTAGTGACATTAAATCCCACTGTCGGTTCAGAGATTCAAAAAACCAGACCTTGTATTATAATCTCACCAAATGAGATGAATATGCTAAAAACCATTATTATTGCGCCAATGACAAGCAAAGGTTTTGATTTTATATTTAGACCGACTATAAACTTTCAAGAAAAAGATGGATTAATTCTACTTGACCAAATAAGAGCAGTTGATAAGAGTAGACTGGTTAAAAAAATAGGAACAGTAGAAGAAGAAACGGCAAAAAAAGTTTCTGCAACGTTAGTTGAGATGTTTCAATACTAGAAAGATGTTAAGGATAACAAAAGCTCTACTTTCTGTTACCAGTTAACTATTTAATGAAGTTAATCTTAAATCTTAAGTCAAAAATTACATAACTTATATTATAGTCTATAAGAAATAAAACGTTAGGATCTAAAATGGTTGAATATGGTATTACAACTTTACAAATGAAGCCAAAATTATTTAAAGAGATGACAATATCTAAAATTGTTGATAAACGAAAACATGAAAATATAGGATATTTTATATCGTCAAAATATGCCAGTTTAATTGAAGACGTCATACAAAAGATAGAGCATCAAGAAAAAATAGAAAAACTTCAAAAATTAAAACAATATCAAGATTTGGAATTTTTAGAAGTTGGAACTAATGATGGAATTAAATAGAGGTGATATAGTAGGCATTAATCTTAATCCTAAAAAAGGTGATGAGGTAGGGAAAATAAGACCTTGTATTATCATCTCGCATGATGATGAAAATAGGATTTTAGATACAATTATTGTCATGCCGCTTTCAACACAATGTATTGATGATATGAAACCATATAGAGTAAGACTATCTAAAAGAGATAACTTAGAAAAAGATTCAGATATACTGATAAATCATATTAGAACGATATCTAAAAAAAGAGTAACGTCAAAAATAGCTAAAATCACAAATGATGAATATAAATTGATTATTCAAAATCTTTGTGAAAACTTTTAAGTTGGAGCAATAAGTCACCCTATGGATAGCTTGTAGATTACATCACATATTGCCCCGAATGCTTCGCTTGCTTCTGCCCATTAGTATTAAAGTATTACTAAAATATTACTTTAAGATGAGTTACTCTACAATATAAAAAAGGAGTAAATCATGCACACCATTACTTTAAAATCTGATGATACATTCTATAATACATTAGAAGAGATGGTTAAGACGCTACATACAACCAAAAGTGATTTAATTAGAAAAGCAGTTATTCACTATAGGGATGCTTTGGAAAAAGAG
>JAMOMX010000008.1 GCA_027066935.1 Sulfurimonas sp.
GACGGCAAAGGCACATCTTTCGCAAGGCTCTCTCTTTGGCGGGCAGAATCTTTTAGTCATTAAAAGCAGTAAAAAAGTGCCCAAAGCCGATCTGGACCGACTCGTTGCTCTCTGCCAAAAAAACAGTGAGAACATTTTTATTTACGGTTACTACGGCGATGACTACAGAACCTCTAACAAGGCATTTACCAAAAAGGCGGGCGGCGACTTTGTACGTCTGTACAACCCGTTTGCCGGCGAAGCCATCAACATTGTTAAAAACGAGTCGCAACGCTTGGGGGCGCAGCTAGATCACTACAGCATTCAGCACCTGCTCTCAAGCCAAAACGGCGACATTGCCCTCGCCTGCAACGAACTGAACAAACTGGCTATTTTGCAGATGCCCATTACCTCTAAAGAGATTGACGACCTGGTTTACGGCATGGCAGAGGTCACCATTGAACAGCTCATTACGGCGCTGCTAAACCGACAGGATTTTAAAGAGCCTTTAGAGCGCATTTTACAAAGCGGCGAAGATGAAATACGCATTGTTACCGCGTTGAGCGCGTTTATTGCCCAACTGTATATGTTCTATGTTTACATTAAACTCCACGGTGTCGCCTCGGCAAAAGCCATTTTAGGGTACGAACCGCCAAAGTTCATTGTGCAACAGCGCTCGCAGCTCTCCATTAAGTTTAACCAGGCAACATACGAGACAATTTTAACCCTGCTCTTAGAGACCGAACTGCAGATGAAATCGGGCACCAAAACCGACAACTACGCCCTGCTGCTTTCGGCATTGTTGAAGGTGCAGACGCTTGTTTAGGGGATTAGAGATATGAGAGGGGTATTTTTAGGTGAGTAATAGAAGTGCAGAAGCCTCAATCAAAGGTTACAATTATCAATTTTTACATACGATAAAAGATATTTTAGAAAATGAAGATGAGTCTTTTGAAAATACTATTGAAGGTATTGAAGATTTAGATATAGTCAAAGAAAATAGTTCTGATTTAATTCAATATAAGTATCATGAAGAACAATCTTATACAAACTCAAAAGTTGCAAAACCTATTGCCTTGATGTTTAAACATTGTTTAGCAAATCAGAGTGCTAATATAAAGTATAAATTATTTATTTTTTTAAATACGCCTAGTTTACCTAATATAACGACTGACAAAATCACTAATATATTGAAAACTAAAGAAGCAAGAAAAATACTATCTAGTACTGATATAGAATTAACATCTGAGGCAATAGATGATTATCATGATGACATTACTAATTTTATCTCAAAATTTAGTTGGAAGTTAACACAAAAATATGCTGAATTAGAATTGGATATTATCTCATCTTTTGAGAATATTGCTGTATTGGGAAATGAAGAGGCAAAGATAATATATTTAACAAATGCAATTAAAATCATAAATGATTTAGCAATTCAGTCTGATTCAAGTAACCGAATCATTACCAAAAGAGCTTTATTATCAAAACTTGATTTATGTAAGAATATTTTATATTCAGCTTATATATTAAGAGAGAAAGGTTTTGATAGGTATAAACAAATATTTAAAAAAAGAAAAACAGTTTTAAATATCAAAAAAAACTCGTCAACTCATATCGTTCATCTTCATAATATTAATAGAAAAAATATTAATAGCTTTATTATCGACCTAGTAAAAAAGTTCTGTTATAAAAATAATAAATCAGACTTAATTCCAGTTGTATTTATTATTTCGAGTGATCACAATAAATATAAAAATTTTAAAACATCACTTTATAAATATATTGACCAAAATTTAATCCTTGTAAATGACGGTACAGAGGATTATACTTTTAACATAAATCTTTTTAATTCTAAACCACTTATTGGAAAAAATCAAGCTGGTAATAAAATTAATTATACAAGTTTTAATTTTAAACTTCTAAGTGAAGAAGTTTATGAAAACCATCTATCTGATATTAAATTTTCAAATCCAAGTTTATTTATATTAGATAGTAAAGAATCAAGCTTATCCAGTTTAACTGAAAAACAATTTTATTTAAATGGATTAGATAATAATCAGATATTAGAACTAATAGGAGAATAACATGTCAGATAAATCAAACCAGTTAAGAGTAACTAGTTTTGAACCACATTTAGTTCAAATTGAAATTATTGATTTTGAAAAATGGAAAGAGGAAAACTCAAATAGCGATATCAAAATTGGTTCATTTTTAAAAATAGAAGATGGTAATGATAAAAATATTTTGGTTCTGGTAAAGAGTTTTAAAATGAAACAAAAGCATGATGATATTGAGAATGTTTCAAGACAAAATGACTTTATGGGTTCATTTATAATTAACACCCAACCAATAGGGCAACTAGAAAAAGATAACGGTAATGTTAAATTTATAAAAGGTATAAAAAATATTAGCATACCACCTAGTGGGGTTTCATTAGCTACGGATGATGAAATAAAAAATATATTTTCTGTTGAAGAATCTTCAAAACTTATTTTTGCCGAACATTTAATAAACCCCAAGATTAAAATAGAGATAGATGGGGATAAGTTTTTTTCTAAACATATAGCTGTTGTAGGTTCAACTGGTTCAGGTAAATCTTGTACGGTAGCTAAAATTATTCAAGAAGCAAAAAAAGTAAAAAGTGCATCCCTCAACAACTCACATATTTTAATCTTTGATATACATGGAGAATATAAAAAAGCATTTCCTGATTCAAATTATCTTTCAATAGAAGATAACTCACTAAAATTACCATATTGGCTTATGAATGCTGAAGAGTTGGAAGATATGTTTATTGAAAGTAATGAAAGTAATTCACATAATCAAGTATCTCAATTTAAATATGCTGTGATTGAAAATAAAAAAAAGCATAATCCACTCTTACAGATAACTTATGATAGTCCTGTTTATTTTAGTATAGAAGAAGTTATTAAATATATTAATAACAAAAATAATGAAGTCATAAGTGGTCTTGAAAATGAAAATAAACCAAAATTACTTGATGGAACCTTAATTCAAGATGATACAGAATATTTCGAAAAATTATGTTCTTTTGTTGGAACAAGTACCGCCAAAGATAAAAAAGCAACTAAAGGTTCATTTAATGGAGAATTTAATAGATTTTTATCAAGATTAGAAACAAAAATGAATGATGAAAGATTAAGCTTTTTATTGAAAACAAAAAAATTAGATGATGATATATATAAAACTGATGACTTACAACTATTAGTAGAACAACTTTTAGGTTATGTAAGTGGTAGTCATAAGAATATAACTATAATAGATTTAAGTTCATTACCGTTTGAGGTTATTTCAATAGTTGTATCAATAATTTCTAGAGTTGTATTTGATTTTTCATACTATTCTACAAAAATGAGTGCTGAAGATAAAACAAATGAAACACCTTTTATGCTTGTTTATGAAGAGGCACATAAATATATACCTAAAAATGCAGAAGTAAGATATAAAAATACTAGACTAGCTGTTGAAAGGATAGCTAAGGAGGGAAGGAAATATGGAGTATCAGCTATGATAGTGAGTCAAAGACCCTCTGAAATCTCAAGTACAGTATTCTCTCAATGTAATAACTTTGTAGTAATGAGATTAAATAATCCTGATGACCAAAACTATGTAAAAAAACTACTTCCTGAAGCAGTAGTAAGTTACGGAGATGCCTTAGCTTCGTTAGAAAAGAGAGAAGCACTTATTGTTGGTGATGCCATCGCAACTCCAACAATTGCTAGAATTATGGATACAAATCCTACCCCTAAATCTGATGATATTAATTTTTATCAAGAATGGAAAGAAGATTGGAAAAATATTACATTTGATAGTATTTTAAAATCTATAAATAAAAAATGCTAGGATATCATTTTGGAATTTATAGTTAACATAATTAGTAATATGAAGCAAAAATAAGATGATAAATTATATTCCACATGAACTGCCTATTAAAGGAATTATCGAAATCCAAAAAAACCTAAAAAAAGCTATTTCCACAAACAGTGTCTTAGCTAAACTAAACGGTATCGTAAAAATTATCTCAAATCAAGCTATCATGATAAATTCTCTAGTGCTTCAAGAAGCCAAAGACTCTTCGGAGATAAAGAAGGAAAAATACCGATGCAGCATTACCAACCTCCATACACCATAACTTCAACAATACTAGACTTAACAGCAAAAATAAGTGAGTCCATAACAGAACTCAAACTCAACGCAGCTCACAACATCACTCCCATGCTAAGAAAAAAGAACCGCATCAAAACGTTAGCCGGAACACTTGAAATTGAGGGCAACTTTTTAGGCGAAGAGAAAATTACAGCACTCATAGACGGTAAAAGAGTCTTAGGAACCCTACCCGAAATAGCAGAGGTCGAAGGAGCCATTCGAGCCTATCAAGAACTTGAGAACTATGATTATGCAGAAATAAACGACTTACTCCATGCACATAAACTTCTCATGGGTGACATTTTAAAAACTGCCGGTACGTTTAGAAGTTCCAATGTCAGAGTGGGTGAGCACATTGCACCGCAGGCGCATCTGGTTCCGCAGCTAATGTCTCAGCTCTTTAATTGGCTCAAAGAGAGCAATGAGCACATGCTTTTGAAATCTTGTATTTTTCACTATGAGTTTGAATTCATTCACCCTTTTTCCGACGGTAACGGTCGCATGGGGAGAC
>JAMOMX010000009.1 GCA_027066935.1 Sulfurimonas sp.
GCGTTATTTCTAGTGGTGTGTAGCTTTTTTACTTTTTATTACTTTAAAAAGAGAAGAGAAGATAAACTTCGTGCATATAATGATAATCTTCAAAAATATTTTTATCAAAAAGAAAACGATGCTCGTGTGAAAATAGCTGAAAAAATGCTTGATACTATCTCATCAGGCACGCTTGATAAATCACAAGAGAGCCAACTCATAAGTGCCTTAAGTGGACAAAATAATGAAAATTATAAAAATCAATTAAACCATTCAGATGGCATTGGTACTATAGATAATAAATAAATAGGAAAAAATGAAAGCTTATAAATTACCCCTTTTGTTATTTATTTTACTTTCTAGCCTCCATGCAAAAGGTTTTGAAAATGTCTATAAAATTGGAGATTTCAAAATTTTTTATACATTTAATGGGAAAAATAAATTACCTATTAAAAATCAAGTTGACAATAATCATAATTTTGTACCTGATTATATTGAATATATAGGAAACCAACTTAATGAATCTAGTAAGCTTTTTAGTTCGCTAAACTATATAAGTCCACTTGAAAGTGAGCGTTATAAAAATAGAGCTTATTTTATAAATGTTAGTATAGTTAAATTGAAAAATAATGGCTCGGCATATGATGGAATAAATAAAGCTAAAAAGAATAATATTGAAAAATCTAAACCAGCTTTGGCGATGAAAATTTCAAATAAACTCTCTAAAAATTCACTTACACCAATCCATGAATATTTTCATCTACTTCAAAATGGTTATACGATGTTTAAAAATAGATGGTACACAGAGGGAACAGCAAGATGGTCAGAAACAATGTTAAGAGATGGAATAGGAAAAAGTAAATTACTACCACAAACAAACCGTGAGTTACGCACTATACTATCTCAAACATATAAAACATCTACTATGTGGAATAGATTAACCTACTTGATTGATGAAAATGATTGCCATCCTAACAGACAAAACAATTATCGTATATGCGGTACTACTTTTATGAAAAATTTTCTAGAAAATTTAATGAAATACGATAAGTTAGCATCAAAAGAGATGCATTATAAAATATATGATTGGAAAGAAGCAGATCAAAAGTCATCTAAAAATAACAAGTACATTTTAATGGCTCTTGCAAATACTGTTGAAAAAACTAAAACCAATAACAACGAAGTGAAAAGTTTTTTAAAATTAATAAAAAACTTTAACTAGTAAAAATTTCATTATAGCTTGAAGAATTTTAAAACTTTAAGTTCATCATTAGTTAGTGTTTCACGCTTATAATCTTCATCGCTCTTCATCGCTTCTGTTATTCTATCTTGAGCATATTTAAATAAAATACTATAAGCAGCCTTATTATCAGTTATAAAACCTAATCCACTAAATTGATATGGTTCCTCTTGTTCTATACAAAGAATTACACCCTCACATTTTTCTTCAAGCACTTCTACGAGTGAGCGATAATAAATATTAAAATCAACAGCGTTCCATCCTATCTCCTCTAGTCCTTTATTTGAGAATTCACCTATTCCATCAGCAGTTGTATCATCATAAGAGGCATTAGGAGTATTTATCTCAATAAGTGCTTGCCAGTTTCCAAATGCTTTTATTAAAACTCTTTCATCATCTTCTACTAGTTGATATCTATTTCCAAATGATTTAACTAACTCTACATCTGTATCTGCTATAGATTTAAATATATATATATCATCTTTAGTATATGAAGAGTTGTCAATAATATTTCCATAAATATCTATAGCAAACTCTTCACTTTTATCAATTATATTTTGTAAATCAGATTTGTTCACAACTATTACTTCACTAAATAAATTAAATTTTTTCATAACATTTCCTAAATTTTTATTGACATTATAAAAGTTTTTGCTTTATTTTAGTATAATGCCAAAAATTATTTAAGCGTTTAAGCTTAAAATTATGCAAGGAAAACAAATGGCATTAAATGTTTATTATGACAAAGACACAAGTTTAGAGCTTATTAAAAGCAAAAAAGTTGCAATGATTGGTTTTGGTTCTCAAGGGCACGCACACGCAGAAAACTTAAGAGATTCTGGTGTTGAGGTATGTGTTGGGCTTCGTAAAGGTGGTTCTTCATGGGCTAAAGCTGAGGCAAAAAACTTTGAAGTTCTTAGTATTGCTGAAGCTACTGCATGTTCTGATGTTGTGATGATTCTTCTTCCAGATGAAAATCAAGCTGAAATTTATGAAAATGAGATTGCTCCAAACCTTAAAGATGGTGCAACTATCGCATTTGGTCACGGTTTTAACATCCACTATGGTCGTGTTAAACCAGCTGCTAATATTAACGTTACTATGATTGCTCCTAAAGCACCAGGTCATACTGTGCGTTCTGAGTTTGTTCGTGGTGGTGGTATCCCTGACCTTATCGCTGTTGGTCAAAACCCTTCAGGAACTACAAAAGAGTTAGCTCTTTCTTATGCTTCTGCAATTGGTGGTGGTCGTACTGCTATAATTGAGACAACTTTCAAAGATGAGACTGAAACTGATCTTTTTGGTGAACAAGCAGTTCTTTGTGGTGGTGCAACTGCATTAGTTCAAGCTGGATTTGAGACATTAACTGAAGCTGGTTATGCTCCTGAACTTGCATATTTTGAGTGTCTTCATGAACTTAAGTTAATTGTTGACTTAATGTTTGAGGGTGGAATCGCTGATATGAGATACTCTATCTCTAACACTGCTGAGTATGGTGACTATGTTTCTGGTAAACGTGTTATCAATGCTGAGTCTAAACAAGCAATGCGTGATATATTAACTGAGATTCAAGATGGTAGATTTGCAAAAGACTTCATTCTTGAGGGTCAAGCAGGTTATCCTCGTATGAACGCTGAGCGTGCAAATGATAAAGAAAAACTTATTACTAAAACTGGTAATCAACTTCGTGAAATGATGCCTTGGATCGGTTCAAACAAAATCGTTAACCAAGACACTAACTAATATAACAACGCGCATCTACATGCGTTGTTATATTTTTATTCCATACACTCACAAAAAGCTTCACCTGGTCTTTGTCCATCTTTATACTCTTCATTTTCTTTTAGCACTTTATAAAATTCTACGCGAAAAACAACAGGACCTGTAATAACAACATGATGATATCTTTCAGATTCTATCACTATAGGATGATCTTTATCAGCAACTAAAACATTATCTTTATCATCTTCCCATATATATTCTAAAGATCCCTCTTCAACTACAACAAGACCAATTTTACCTTTTGGTGCAAGATGGTTTTTTAAAATTCCCTTAAGAACTGTACTCTCTGTCATATTTGGTGTTTCTCCAACTTTAACAGCACCTTTAGGTAATTTTTCATTTTGGTAATTCATAACTTATCTCCTCTAATATTTTAGTATTTTAGTATTATAACCACTTATAAAACTATTTTTATTATTTTATATCAATTGTTATATTTGTTCTTAACCATTAACACTACTTAGATACTATTGCGTAATTTAAACAAGGATATATCTATGCTACTAGAATCATTTTTATCTTTTGGACTTTTCTTTTTAACCGCTATTGGAGTTGTTATTCTTTTTTTATTCCTTTACGCATTAGTTACACCATATGATGACTATAAGTTAATATTTAAAGACAATAACACTTCAGCTGCCATAGGTTTTGGTGGTGCTATCCTTGGTCTTTGTATCCCTCTTTATAGTGCACTTGTTAGCTCAGTCTCTTATTCTGACTTTTTAATTTGGGCTGGTATTGCAATGTTAATTCAACTTATTTTTGCTTTTGTTATGACAAGAGCAAAAGGTAAGTTTTCAGTTGAGAAGCTAATAGATCAAGGCGTTATTTCAGTAGGTGTTTTAATGGCATTTATATCAATCTCTATAGGACTTCTTAATGCAGGTTCAATGAGTTACTAAATAATTTAAAGTAATTGCTGAACTCTAATTAGAGTAGATAACAGTATTGCTGATTTATCTATATTTGAAGATTTCATATTTAACTCACTACTTAGTAGCAGATTATGAAGTTTATAATATCTATTTGGTTTAAACTTTAAGCAAAGAGCTGCCTTTTCATCAACTACAAATTTTGGAGCAGGATATCCTAAGATCTCTAAAGCGTTTGCTGCACCATTTACCCTTATATATATGTTAAACATGTATAACTGAGTAATATAAGCTGTGATAGCTGTAATTATTCTTATCTCATCTTCTCCATGTTCTAGTATATTTGAGAGGTCATTTTTAAAATCTTTTTTTGTTAATATCTTTTTTATTAACTCATCTATATTAACCTCTGCCAATCCATAAACTAAGTTTTCTATATCTTTAGTTGTTATGGTTCTATCATATACTTTAAATTTATCTATCTCATTAGATGAAAGTGCAATATCTCCATTGTGAATATTTAAAAGATGAGATATAGCATATCTGTCTATCTCTACATTTTTTTCTTTTGCTAGTTCAGTTATGATTCTAAGAGACTCATTATGATTTGGGTTGAAAAATCTAACACTCATAGTATTTTTTTTTGCAAATGATTTTGTGTAGGTTTTATGATCATTTCCATAATAAGCATATACAAAAATATTATTGTTATTTTTTTCACATAAATCTATAAATGTATCAAGCTCTTTTTTTGGAACTTTTTTCTCACTTTT
>JAMOMX010000010.1 GCA_027066935.1 Sulfurimonas sp.
ATTGAAGATGAAAAAGAAGAGGACACAGAAGCATTTTATGATGCAGCGTTACAGCCAAAATCGACTATTTATTATGATGAGAAAGGTGCTAAGATTAGTAATGTTAAAATTACTACTTTAGAGGGAAGAAAAGTCAATGTTTTGGTGCAGGGCAAAGAATATATTTATAGTTATGATGTCAATTTTACAGATACAACTTTAAAAAAAGTTATTTTTGGAATGTCTTTATGTATGAAGAATGGAGTTAACCTCATATCGGGGAATTATCCTAAAATCAATACTTTTGAAAATGTGGAAACGGATAAAATAACGGTAAAATGGTGTTTTACGTGTAATCTTTTAAAGGGAGAGTACTTTTGGACTGCAGGGGTATTAAATGATCACAATGAGTTTATGGCACGGATTAAAGATGTCTATATGATGAAGATTAGTAACAGTACCAAGAGTCAAATGACGGGTATTGTAGATATGAAATTAAAAGGTACTATAGAGTGATGTTTGATCTGTTTCAAAAAAAGCAAAAACTTGATCCTAATCTAAAAGCAGGCGATCGCCATTACCGTGCTTTTATAGGACCACCGGATAAGTATGATCTTGTATCGGCAATGCAATTTAATTTATTAACAAAATACGGACTTCGAGAGAAACATAAACTACTAGATATCGGATGTGGCAGTTTACGAGGTGGTAGACTGTTTATTATTTATCTTCTTGAGAATAAATACTATGGTGTTGAACCGGAAAAATGGTTGGTTGATGATGGTATCTATCATGAATTAGGAAATCAGATTATAAAGCGAAAAAAACCAAAGTTTTTGTATACGGAAAGCTTTGATTTTGCTGCATTTAATACACACTTTGACTTTGCATTAGCACAATCTATATTTACGCATGCATCAGCTTCTCAAATTCATACATGTCTTGAAAACCTATCGTATGTAAGTAATGATAACTTTAAGTTTTTGGCTTCTTTTATAGAGGGAGATGAGAACTATGAAGGAGATGAATGGGTCTATCCTAGGTGTGTGACGTATCAGTTTGAGTACCTCAATGACATAGTAAATACATATGGTTTTGTGTGTCACAAACTCGATGAGCATCATCCAAATAATCATACATGGCTTTTAATAGAGAAAAAGGTATAAACTGATGAAACAGACCTGTATATTAATTTTAGGGATGCATCGAAGTGGTACAAGTGCTCTTACTGGGGTATTAAATTTGCTTGATGTTTATCTTGGAAATACATTGATGAAGGCTAATTTTGCTAATGAAAAGGGCTATTTTGAGAATGATAAAATATTTGAAATCAATGAGATACTACTTTCTCAATGTGATAGTTCATGGAATGATACATTTTATAATGAGGCAAAACTTGAGTGTATCCAAGAAGTGGATACATTAAAGAGTATCATAAAAAAAGAGTTTGAATACAGTAATCTTTTTGCTATTAAAGATCCAAGGCTTGCTCTATTATTCCCAATATATAAAAAAGTCTTAGAGAGTTTATCTATTGATATTAAAATTATTCTTCCCTATCGCAATCCTCTAGAAGTAGCAAGTTCTCTACATAAACGGGACAGTATGAGTAAAGAAAAGGGAATGCTGTTATGGGCATTTTACTTTTTGTTAGCAGAGAAATATAGTAGAGATTATGATAGAGTTTTTATTGATTTTGATATATTGATGACAAATCCACAAAAAATTATGACAATAATTTCAGAAAAATTACATATAGATTTTAATGCTAAATATGCTCAGCACAAAGAGAAAATTTCAGAGTTCTTAGAGCCGAACTTAAAACATCATAATATTGCTATGGATAACTTATCTGATAGTGTTCCACTAATTGTAAAAAAAATTGTGGCACTTAAAGAGAACTTTAATCATGAAAAAACTCTGATTGAATTTGATGCTTTGACAGAAGAACTGTTTAGCTACCAAAAACTTTTTTATAATAGTGATATTGTAGCAGTACACGATGAGCTAATAAAAACAAAAAAATATTTAGATACCCAAGAAAAGCAACAGAAAGAAAAGTTATATGCTAAAGATGAAGCGTTGGAACATGTTCAAAAGCTACTACAAGAACAAAGTGACAGTTTACAACAACAGCAAGAAAAATTACATGTAAAAGAAGAAGCGTTACAGCAGTGTAATAAGCTGTTGCAAGAGAAAGATGAGAAACTACAACAGTATCAGCATCACGAACAGAAACATCAAGAAGCATTGCAGCATTTTCAACAATTGTTACAAGAACAAGATAAAAGTCTACAGCAATATCAGCATCACGAACAAAAGCAACAAGAAGAATTACATGTAAAAGATGAAGCGTTACAGCATCTTCAAAAGTTATTACAAGAACAAGATGACAGTTTACAGAAACAGAAGAGTCAAGAAGTACAACAGAAAGAAAAACTACAGGTAAAAGATAAAGAGTTGCAACATCTTCAAAAACTCTTACAAGAATATAAAAATCTTAAGAACAACTTGAATAAAAAAAATCTTATGATTGAGAGTTTACAAGATGAACTGGTTTCAGTATATACAAGTAATAGTTGGCAAATAACAAGATTTTTTAGAAAGTTAAAAAGGTATTTTAAGTGAAACAGTATATAAAGTTTCGAAAATGGTATAAGTTAATAAGAGACAGTGGGCTTTTTGATGCAAAGTACTATCTTTTTATGTACCCAGATGTAAGGTTATCAGACGTTGATCCTATATGGCATTATATTAAGTATGGTGTTGAAGAGTATCGAAATCCTTCTAGAGATTTTAATACAAGGTATTATTTAACTGCATATTCTGATGTTCAGGAGAGTAGGATTAATCCTTTAGTACATTTTGTTTTATTTGGTAAAAAAGAAAATCGTTTTGCCAAGAAGCCTCAGGAGTTTAAGAATATCAACCTTGAAAGAGTAATCAATCCTAAAGAATTGAATATTACATTACTTAAAGACTTTGAGGTTCCTTTTTTTAAAACTCCTTTGGTGTCTATAGTAATACCGGCATATAATCAAGCACAGTATACATATAATACAATTGTTTCAATTGTTGAAAGTTATCCAGAAACTTCTTATGAAATAATCGTTATAGATGATAATTCTTCACAACAAGATGCTAGAGACTTAGGTAAAAAAATTAAGAATATACACTTTATAAGTAATGAGAAAAACTTAGGATTTCTCAAAAACTGTAATAAAGGATCAAAGTATGCTAACGGAAAGTATATTGTATTTTTAAATAATGACACTTTTGTTTTACAACATTGGCTTGATTCTTTGGTTGAATTAATAGAGTCCAATAGAAATATTGGTATGGTAGGGTCAAAGTTTATATATCCTGATGGGCGATTACAAGAAGCAGGGGGGATAATATGGAGTGATGCCAGTGGTTGGAATTATGGTAGACTTGATTCTCCGCATAAATCAGAATATTGTTATGTTAAAGAAGTAGATTATATTTCTGGTGCATCCATAATGCTAAGTAAAACTTTATGGAGAGAAGTAGGTGGATTTGATGAAAGATATACACCAGCTTATTATGAAGATTGTGACTTGGCTTTTACAGTAAGGGAAAAAGGCTTTAAAGTGATGTTTCAGCCAAGTTCGGTTCTTGTACACTTTGAAGGAATTTCAAATGGTACAGATACTAGTAATGGAACAAAACGTTATCAAGTCATCAATCGTAAAAAGTTCTATGATAAATGGAAAAAAGTTTTAGAAAAAGAGCATTTTAAGAATGCACAAAATGTTTTTTTGGCTCGAGATAGAAGTTTTAATAAAAAAAATCTACTATTTATAGATCATTATGTTCCACATTTTGACCAAGATGCTGGATCAAGAGCTACATTACATTATTTAGAATTATTTGTATCTCAAGGTATGAATATAAAATTCATTGGGGATAATTTTTATGACTATCCAAATACACCTTATGTAACATCTTTGGAGCAGATGGGCATTGAAGTTTTATATGGCACTCATTATTTAAACAACTGGAAAGATTGGTTAAAGCAAAATGGAAAATATTTTGATTATATTGTATTGAGCCGGCCTCATATATCTGAAAAATATATTGATTATGTAAAAAAGTATAGCAAAGCAAAAATTATTTATTTTCCTGTTGACTTGCATTATTTGCGTGAAGAGAGAGAGTATCTGATAAAGAAAGATGTTCAATTGCTAGAAAGTAGTAAAAAAATAAAAGAAATTGAATATGAGATTATGAATAAGAGTGATTTAACATGTTGTTATTCAAGTATTGAAGTTAGTGAAATAGTAAAAGAGAATAATAATATAAATGCCATACAAATTCCACTATACATTTATCAAAAGTTTTCTAAAATAGATTATTTTTTTAAAAAGCGTGAACATATTATGTTTGTTGGTGGATTTGGACATAGTCCAAATGTTGATGCAGTTATATGGCTTATTGAGGAGATAATGCCTAAAGTTCGAAAAAATAATTTATCTTGTAAGGTTTTTATTGTTGGTTCTAATACACCCGAAACAGTATTAAACTATGCTAAAAAAAATACTGATATTGTCGTGTTAGGTAGAGTAAGTGATAAAGAATTAGATAATCTTTATAAAACTTGTAAGTTAGCAGTAGCACCATTACGTTTTGGAGCAGGTGTAAAAGG
>JAMOMX010000011.1 GCA_027066935.1 Sulfurimonas sp.
GACAATTTAACAGATAAGCAATTAAAAGCTAATATATTTCTTATAAACTATTTGAAAAAACATTTTAATACTATTGAATATGTTGTAGCTCATTATGAATACAGATGTTTTGAGAATGACAAATTATGGTTAGAGATAGATGATAATTATAGAACAAAAAAAGATGATCCTAGTAACCGTTTTTTTAATAAAATAATAAAAAATATAAACGGATTTAAAAGAGCACCTTGTAATAAAATTTCAAATGATAACTAATCCTTTTGTATATCTTCTAATTTTAGCAATTGTAGTATCACTCTTAAGTTTTAGTGAACAAAAAATGAATTTTAAATTTTTTAAATTCATTCCAGCAGTAGTTCTTATATATGCTATAAGTATGATGCTCGCATCATTTGGTTTATTTGAGTATAACAAAGAGATAGATCATATTTACAAACTTACAAAGATAAACTTACTTCCTGCAATGCTTTTTTTAATGTTGCTTCAAGTTGATTTTAGGCACTTTTTTAAGCTTGGTAAAAAACTAATTTTAGCTTATCTATTAGCAGTTAGCTCTTTGGCATTTGGGTTTATAATTATCTCACTAGTTTTTGATTTCAATAAAGATATGGCTTCTGCTTTTGGTGCATTAGCTGGTAGCTGGATGGGTGGCACTGCAAATATGATTGCTGTTGGCTCAGCACTAGAGGTAAGTGATGAAGCTTTTGGGTATGCACTTATAGTTGATAGTTTTAACTACACTTTATGGGTAGCTATGCTTTTATTTTTTGTCCCTTTTGCTAAAATATTTAACTCATTTAGTAATGCTAAAAGCTCTGATGTGGTTTTAGGAGAGATTGGTTGTGCTTGTAATATGGGGGCTAAAAGATATTGGTTATTGATAGTTTTAGCACTTATTGTATCATTTTTAGCACAAACTTTATCTGAGTATATAGGGATTATAAATAAAACAACAACTATCGTAATATTAGCAACAATATTTGGAGTATTGGCATCATTTACAAAATTAAAAGAGTTAAATGGCTCAAATGAAGTTGCTAACTCTATGCTTTATATGATGATAGCACTTATTGGGTCACGTGCCGTTTTTGATAGTTTTAGTGGAGTTGGAATCTATGTATTAGCTGGTTTTTTAATACTTATAATTCATGCTTTATTTATGATAATAGGAGCTAAAATATTCAAGTTAGATCTTTTTAGCATATCAGTAGCATCACTAAGTAACATAGGTGGTGTAGCTTCTGCTCCAATTTTAGCTGCAACTTATAATAAATCACTTGTAAGTATTGGTGTATTGATGGCTATAATGGGTTATATTATTGGTACATTTGGTGGGTTGGTTATTGGACATATATTATTGGATTTTGCCTCATGATTATAAAGAATATTAGTACAGAGATAATCAAGATACCATTAAAAACTCCTTTTATTACAGCTCTTAGAAAAGTTACTAATGTTGAATTTGTAAGAGTTAAAATAGCATGTAAAAATAATATATTATCGTATGGTGAAGCTCCTGCAACAAAAGCTATAACTGGTGAAGATTTAGAGAGTATTATAAAAACAATAGAAGAAAGTAAGAAACTTTTTTTTGAAAAATCTCCGCAAATATGCCTTGAAATATTAGATAAATTAAAAATTGGCTCATCCGCAAAAGCAGCTTTAAATATGGCTTTTTATAATTTAGTTATTCCTATGAATTATGAAAAAAATTCAAAAATAAAAACAGCGATTACAATCTCTTTAAACGAAAAGCAAAAGATGTGTGATGATGCAATTTTAGCTAAAAGAGATGGATTAAATATTTTAAAACTAAAATTTGGTGATGATATTTTACACGCTATTGATCTAACTAAAACTATAAAAAAATTAAACCCCAATGCTAAAATATTGATAGATGCAAATCAAGCTTGGGATGTGCAAAAAAGTAAAAAGTTTTTAGATGCAATAAAAGATGTTGATGTTGAACTTTTAGAGCAACCGGTAGTAGCACATGATATACTTGGTTTAAAAGAGATAACACAATACTCCCATATACCAATAGTAGCTGATGAAGCCTGTTTTACATTAGAAGATATAAAAAAAGTGATAAAATCAAAAAGTGCAGATATAATAAATATAAAACTTATGAAGTGTGGTGGTATTACATATGCAATTGAGATTTTGGATTATTGTAGGAAAAAAAATGTACCTGTAATGTTTGGTTCAATGTTGGAGGGACCAATAAGTATAAACTATGCTTGTTGGCTTGTTAGTAAGTATGTTGATATTGTAAAGTATATTGATTTGGATAGCCCGCTACTTTATAAAAATTATTCAAAGACTATTTGATTTATACCATTTTGTTTTGCTTTATAAAGTAGCATATCAGCTTGATTTATACTTTCATCAAAAGTATCATCTTTATGAATTACAACCCCAATTGAAGCAGTAAATTTTATAGATTTACCTTTATTTGAAAATATTACAACATTTTTAATCTCTTCTCTAATGCGCTCAAATATATGATGTGTGTTTAGTTGGTTTATATCTTTTAAAACAACACAAAACTCTTCATTATTAAAACGAGAAACTAAATCTTTATGATTTGTACAAGAGCGTAAAATTTCAGATAAAGCTATTATAGATTTATCTCCAGCTTCATCCCCATATGTATCATTAATATCTTTAATATTATCAATATCTATCATAGCTACTGCAAATTGTTCATTAGTTTGATCAATTTGTTCAATGTAGCTATCCATCTTTTTAAAAAAGTATTGTCGGTTGTATAGTCCAGTTAAAAAATCACGTCTTGTGAGGTTGGTTATTGCATCTATATTTTCTTTTGCTTCAAGAGCATTGTTAACACGACAAGAAAATTCCTCTTTAGAGAAAGGTTTTTTAATATAATCATTTGCACCATTTTTTAAAAACATAGCATTTATCTCATCATCTTCATTAGAGGAGATAACAAGGACACTTAAATCATTTTTAGTATATTTTTTACGTATCTCAATTGTTAATTGCATACCATCCATTACGGGCATATTATAATCTGTAAGAACTAAAGATATATCAGTATGAGTTTGCAACATATTAAGAGCTTCTTCACCGTGAGCTACAGCAAAAACCTTTATAAAAAGATTTTCAAGCATATTTACCATTTGTTTGCGAAAAACCATAGAGTCATCAACAACTAATATTTTATGTTTTTGATTTTTTTCAAGTCTTTTAATGGTATTTATAATGTAACTAACATCATTAACACTACCTTTATGCACATAGTCTATAAGGTTTTTACTCATCATCTGTTTGCGAAATTTTTTATCAACATTTGATGTTAATACTATTGTACGACTATTTTTTTTCATAAGATAATCTACAACCTCACCATTTGGCGCATCTGGTAGGTTTAGATCAGTTAAAATTATAAAATGATTAAACATTTTTAAAAATAACTTTGCCTCACTTAGTTTATACGCTACATCAACTTCAAAATCTAATTCTAATGAAATTTTTTTGGAGATTAGTTTTGCTAAGGTTTTGTTGTCTTCAATTATTAATATTCTTTTCATAAGTGTATTTTAGTATAATCTTTTTATGGAAATATTAAAAGAGATTACAAAAGATTTAAATAACAAAACAAATATTTTTTTAACCGGGGGAGCAGGAGTTGGTAAAACAACTATAACTCGTCAAATAATTCAATCTTTTATAGATGATTCAAAAAAAGTAGCAAAACTTGCTTCAACAGGTATGGCAGCGACTTTAATAGATGGACAAACTCTTCATAGCTTCTTAGATTTGGGAATAGCTAACGATATTGAAGAGTTAGAAAAAAATGGTAAGTTAAATATAAAAAAGAAGATTAAAAAACTTATTTTACAAATGGATTTAATAGTTATAGATGAGATATCTATGGTTAGTGATACTTTATTTGAGATGATTGAACTTCGTTTAAATCAAGCAAAGTTTAGTGGCACACTTTTAGTTGTAGGAGATTTTTTACAACTCCCCCCTGTTGTTCGTGGTGGTGGTGAAGTTAGGTTTGCTTTTGAGTCTTCATCTTGGGATAATTTTGATTTTAAAAAAATTGAACTCACACATATATATAGGACAGATGATGCAAAATTTATAAAATTATTGGGTGAAATTCGTAGAGGTTTTGTAGATGAGGGTGTGCATAATCATCTAAATGAGTTTATAAAACCTCTCTCAGAAAATTTAAGCGAATTTACTTTTCTTTTTGGAAAAAATATCTCTGCACAAAAA
This sequence comes from Sulfurimonas sp., assembly GCA_027066935.1. Taxonomy (GTDB): domain Bacteria; phylum Campylobacterota; class Campylobacteria; order Campylobacterales; family Sulfurimonadaceae; genus Sulfurimonas. The sequence continues at coordinate 4,255 of JAMOMX010000011.1, forward strand.
CATAATAAATCTCAACTTGATTTTGTAGAGGGTGAGCTTTTCATAAAAGAGGCTCAAATTATAAAACATCTTAAATCAACAAAAGATAGTGATATTGAGAGGTTTATCAATGATGCAAGGATAGAAAAAGAGCTAGAGTTAAAAATAGGTGTACCTGTTTTATTTACACGAAATTCTTGGAATTATTTTAATGGTGAAAGGGGCAGGGTTGTAAATATTGATGGTAGTTTTATATATGTAGAAAAAAATGATGCAGTTATTATAAAACTAGAGAGAACCCCTCAAAGTAAAAATATCTGGAGGGAAAAAACGGTAGCTGGAAAAAAAGAGATGGTGGAAGAGGATCTATTTACCATCCATCAATTTCCAATAAAATTAGCTTATGC
>JAMOMX010000012.1 GCA_027066935.1 Sulfurimonas sp.
AGCATTTTCAATCATATCTAGCTTTCTTTTGCCAATATTAATAACAGCTTTTGAAAACTTTTTTGTTGTTTCACCATTGAAAATAGCTTCTGTATCTTTACACCTAAAGGATATTATCATATTGATATATTATCGTAATATGATAATATATGCAATAGGCCACATGATTTTCTATGGTTTATTTTAGGATAATATTTTTTAATAAGCTAATATCTTTTGTATTATTTCTTTTTTCAAAATTATTTAAAATTTTATTTTCTGTTTCAGGTGACCAATAAACTGTGAGCTTTTCTTTTGCACGAGTAATTGCAGTATAAAAAATATTATGTGTTATTTGTTCCTCTACTTCATCAGTTATAACAATCTTTACAGAACTATATTCTAAGCCCTGAGCTTTATGAATAGATACAGCATAAGCAATTTGAAAAGGAACTATGGCATCCGATGAATCATCATCCTCATCCGTTGTTTGAAATTGATTAACTTTAAAACTAATAACTGATTTAGAACTATCACTACTTACTAATTCAAAAGCATATAATAGTGTATCTAACTCATTTATTACTTTATCTATTTCTATATCAAATTCTATTTGTTTATCTAAAATTTTTATATCAACTATCCTTCCCTTCAGATTATTATATATAGCATCACCAAACTTTTTTGTTTCGTTGAACAAAACTGGGTCATTTATTTTATATATTAAACTTCCCCATTCAATAGGTTTATTTGAATTATTAGCTTGCAAAAACCTATTAATATTATTTATTCCATAAAGTCCATCATAATTTAAACAAAGTATTATCTCATCATCTTTATGGTTTTCAAAAATTGATTCATCTAAATTAGTGGAGTACCCATTTCTTTGAATGTGCTCTGAAATATCATCTTTGATATTTCGAACTTTATCCCATAACTCAAGTAAATCATTATTTTTACTTCTATAAGGTTTCGTAAGTTCAAAAATTGTATTTCTTGGTAAAAACTCTTTTGTTATTTCAAACCAATTTCCAAATCTAATAGATTCAATCTGAAATATATCACCAACTAATACTATAAGAGTAAATGAAGCTTTATTTAGAATAGAAAGCATATCAGAATTATTAACTGTACTACTTTCATCTATAAATAATATTGGATAATTTGCATCAGTATCTTTTTTATATAAAAATTTTGTAATTGTCATAAATTCGCAATTTGGAGCATCTACTTTTCTTTCCAAGTTATCGGTGGCTGGGTTTGTTTGTGCTAAGTAAATTTTTTTATGATCTTTAAAGAGATTGGAAATATGATTTATCATTGTAGATTTTCCAGTTCCAGCTGCGCCATAAATCATAGCTACTTTTGAACTTTCAAACATTTTAATTAAAAACTTCTTTTTATCTTCGCAATCTATTTTATGGTCTGTTTCTTTAATCCATGCTTTTACAAAATTAGAATAATTTTCAATTCCTTCACTTGATAACTCTTGTAATCTTTTAACTATTTCAATAGTATCATCTTGATACCCCTTCATATATAAAAAACTGTCCTTATAGGTTTCAATTAGACGATTTGACTGTGTTGGTCTATAAATTAAATTGTTATACTTTCTTATAAGTTTATTTAGATTATCAAAATGTTCTACTTCTTTTAGGGGAGTAAATAGCTCTCCTTTTATTTCTGTATTATTTTGAATAAATCTTGCTAGAAATTCATGTTCTCTATTTTTATACTCAATACATTCAAATAAGTCATATATTCTTGGATTATGATTCATCAACGATGTGGTAAAAGGCATTTGATCAAAAGGGATACATCCCCATTTAAGTATTAAGTCAGATAATCTAAAGTTTGATTCATTATGAGTTTGTTTCTTTATGATTTTATTATTCATTATATATAAAAGATAGCTAATAATATTTGAACCAGCTCTATTATTTAATAATAGCTCTCTACAATTATCTAATACATTAAAAAACTGTATTTTACTACCTTCAGTTGATTTATTTTTAATAAAATCATAATATCCCTGCTCTTTAATAACATATTCATTAAGGCTAAAACTCGTCTGGGTTAAAAATTGCATTAATTCTTTGTACTCTTTATGACCTGTTTGTATATTTACATGCATGCCTAGTATTCTGGCAAAGTTATTAAGTTCACAAGGTCTTATAGAAACTTCCCAGTTTTGAATGATATTTATAGGCATTTGTTTACCTAAAATTTCAATATATTCTTTTCCAATAAAAAGATTAACGGCATAGTTTTGAGTGATTTCTAATTTTGTAAAAGCGATTATTCTATCAAATTTACTTACTCTGTCATGAGATTTTGTAAAAGTGACTTCATAATAAACTTCATTATTTACAAAAAAAGGTTTTATTTTTTGAATATAGTATCTGTCTTTTTGAGTTTTTCCAATCAATGTAATATTTATTCTCTTTGCAATTTTTTCATAATATTCTTGGGTTGTTTTATCAAGTTTGATAGGAAATATATTAATATTTGAAAAGACTTCTATATTGTATTCTTTTGCTAAAAATGACTTTATCTTTAAAAGATATTCATAATACTTAAGCATTAACCTTTCTGATGCATTTTCATCAAGTGTATAATGAGAAGTAGAAATTTGTAATAAATCATGAAACTTACCTAAAAATCTAAGTGTTCCGATCGATTTTACAGATTTTTCAGCAACTCTAAAACTTTCATATTTAGGTTCAAGAGATTCATTTTTTCTGTGATTATATATTTTTAAAAATATTAATTCTACTAAATTTCTTAATTGAGAAAGTATATTTTGAGACAATAAACCTCTTTCAGTAGTGTCAAATTTACTTATATTTTGTGAAATATTTTTGTTGATAGATACAATATTGTGATCTATTTTTTTACTCATTACATTAACCTACTTTAGATTTCTCAATTTAAAAACTACTTATCTCTCCAGCATCCCCTAAACCAGCGTCTGTACCTTCAACAACGCCGAAAGCAACAAGGCGTAGTTGTCGGTTTTGGTGCCCGATTTCATCTGCAGTTCGGTCTCTAAGAGCAGGGTTAAAATTGTCTCGTACGTTGCTTGGTTAAACTTAATGGAGAGCTGCGAGCGCTGTTGCACAATGAACTTTGGGGGTTCGTACCCTAAGATGGCTTTTGCCGAGGCGACACCGTGGAGTTTAATGTAAACATAGAACATATACAGTTGGGCAATAAATGCGCTCAACGCGGTAACAATGCGTATTTCATCTTCGCCGCTTTGCAAAATGCGCTCTAAAGGCTCTTTAAAGTCCTGTCGGTTCAGCAGCGCCGTAATGAGCTGTTCAATGGTGATCTCTGCCATGCCGTAAACCAGGTCGTCAATTTCTTTGGAGGTAATGGGCATCTGCAAAATAGCCAGTTTGTTCAGTTCGTTGCAGGCGAGGGCAATGTCGCCGTTTTGGCTTGAGAGTAGATGCTGAATGCTGTAGTGATCTAGCTGCGCACCCAAGCGCTGCGACTCGTTTTTTACAATGTTGATGGCTTCGCCGGCAAACGGGTTGTACAGACGTACAAAGTCACCGCCCGCCTTTTTGGTAAATGCCTTGTTAGAGGTTCTGTAGTCATCGCCGTAGTAACCGTAAATAAAAATATTGTCACTGTTTTTTTGGCAGAGGGCAACGAGTCGGTCCAGATCGACTTTGGGCACTTTTTTACTGCTTTTAATGACCAAAAGATTCTGCCCGCCAAAGAGAGAGCCTTGCGAAAGATGTGCCTTTGCCGTCTCAAAATGGTACTCGTCGTGGTACATTTTAAGCACGTTGGCATCGGCAACATTAGAGAGTGCGGCAATATAGCGGTCAATGAGAAAGTGGCTCTCACCAAAGAGCATGAGCGCATTGGGTACGTTGTGTGCGGCAATGGCGGCATCGAGCTCTTTGCGGTTACGCATGGCGTGCTACCTTTTGAGTAAGTGCGGCGTAAATTTTTGCCGTGAGCAGATCGACCCGTTCAATGGTAAGCGTCACATCGTCAAAAAGCATGACGGGCAGGGTGGTCGCACTCACGTAGAGTTTGGCTCCGACAATGTCATCATGCAGCTCGGCGGTAAGTTCGGGCTCGGTAGCGTTAATGCGGGCTTGAAAACTCTCGCCAATATGCTCATGTGCCCAGCGTGCAAATTTGCGCTGTTTAAACTCCACCTCAATACTGCTGGCTTCACGCTCTTTTTCGCTAATGGCAATACAGAGCGCGTCAATATTACGCAGAACGTAAGCCGCCTCCTCTTTGTCGTTAGAGTCAATGGCTTTAAGCAGACGGTGCACAATGAGGTCGGAGTAACGGCGAATGGGCGAGGTAAAGTGGGTATAGCGATCAAACCCGAGTCCAAAATGCCCCATATTTTCCGGAGCATAGCGCGCTTGCATCTGTGCGCGAATAATGAGGGTATCGACCTCGCTCTCTATGCCGCGCAGTGCGGCTTGCTCTTGAATGGCTAAAATGGTGTCGTGTACCGACTCTTTGGGCTCAACAAAAATACCAATACCGGCAAGCTCTTGGTAGAGGTTTTGCAGTTTGTTCTGACTCGGCGGCTCGTGAACACGAAAAACACCTCGGTCATACCGCTGTGCTGCCGCTTTGTTGGCAAGTAGCATACAGTCTTCAATGAGTGCATG
>JAMOMX010000013.1 GCA_027066935.1 Sulfurimonas sp.
CATCCATAAGTTTATAGATTTTTTTAGCATCATCAGATACTTTAGATGGCATTGCAAACTTTTTATCTGTAGCAGTATCATAAAGTATAGATGTTTGTACACTTAGAAGTATCTGTCGTATTTTTTCAGGGGAGAGTTTTTTATATTGAAGTCTTACTCTATATTCTAAATATCTTACAAGTGTATATGCCATAAATGATATAGCAAGATGAGCAATTTTCGTTCTTATTTTTAGGTTTGTTATCGTATAGCTATATGTTCAAAAGTTTACTCTGTTGTGGCAGTGAAACTGTTTGAGCATATAGTGTATTGTTGTATTAACCTATGAACTATAAAGGAGGTGCATGGTTATCTCCACTATCTGTATCTAAATCTTCATTATATATATCATCTCCATCTTCTCCATAAACAGGATTATTGATATCATGGTCTTCTTGATTTATTTCTCCATCATAGTATGTAGTTGTAGACTCTTGTGCAAAAGGAGGTACATGGTTGTCTACACTATCTGTATCCAAATCTTCATTATATATATCATCTCCATCTTCTCCATAAACAGGATTATTGATATCATGGTCTTCTTGATTTATTTCTCCATCATAGTATGTAGTTGTAGACTCTTGTGCAAAAGGTGGTGTTATATCTTCTCCTGTATCCATCTTGTAGCCACCGATAATATCATCAATAAAACCTTCATAATCTTCTTTATTTTCTTGGTATTTCAATTCAATCTCTTCTTGAATCACTTGAGCATCAGCATCATCAATAGGAAATAGCGGTAACATATCCATAATCTCTTGTTCATGTTCTGCCACATTTTTCCCATCACTTTGATACTGATTGAGAGTTTCTTCAAAAGATTGTATAAGCTCTTCTAGCTCTATCTTTGTAATCTCAGAGGTATTGAGGTCATTTTGAATACAAAAAGAATAAACAACATTGGAAAAAGCTTCAATTTTTTTTGAGCTTTTTGGTGTCTTAGTCTCTATATCATCTTTGCTAAGATTGAAGCTATTTTCTAAAATAAGAGATAAGCTTTTGTTAGTAGCTAAGGTACTTGCCATAGTGATTACATCGCCATTTTCTGCACGAAGTTCAAGAGTATTTTTAATTTCGCCTGCATCAATTTTGCCATTATAATTGACATCAATATAACCACCATTTGCTTGAATAGGATAGAGTATATTTTTGTAAAAGGCATATTTTCCATGTCCTATCTCTATAGCTACCTGACCTGAGGCATCTACAACCTTTGAATTAAGTAAAGGTCCACGCTCTACAGTAATGACTTTATTTGTTTTGATATTGCTACTAGAATTATTACATCCTGCAAATATCAATGCTGCTGTAAAGATAGATATATATCCTATAGCGTATTTGATTTTCATAATTGACTCCCGTATTAGTAAATTTTTTTCAAAAGCTTTTGATTCTTGAAGTTTAACAAAGATTCGTGGAGTATAAATGTAGAGATACGAGATACGGGTCGAGATACGATACGGGGCAGTCGTTGAAAATGCACTTTTTCATTTACATCCCTAATGTCATATCTCCACTTTTTACCACCTAAATGTAAAAAAGATGTTGGATATAATAATTCACCAATGCAAAATACTAGAAATATAGGTCCATACCACTTGGAGATTATAATATAGGTAGTCCAGTTGATAGTATTAGAACAGGACCTTATGTTATATTGATGCTGGAGTCTCCATTGGAGAAAGTAATATTAATAAGTAAGGATATTTAAAATGTCAAACGATTACTAGCTACATATTTTCTTTCATATGCAAATTTGTCTGAAAATACATATTAAGTCTGTTCTTAAAGTTATGAAAAATGTGCCAAACAGGAGAGAATGGCACTTTTAAATTATTTGATACCCTTAGTATCCCAGTAAGCTTCAACTTTTTTAGTTAAACTTGAAGGTAATGGAACAAAACCTAAACTTTTTGCAATCTCTTGTCCATCTGTATAGCACCAGCGAAAAAATTTAGTTACATCTTTATTTGCTTCTGGTTTTTCAGAAGGGACAAGGATAAATGTAGCTGCTACCATTGGGTATGAATCAGCACCTTTTGGATCTGCTATGATTGAGTAAAAATCTTTTTTAGGGTCAAGTTTAGCTTTTGCAGCTGCTATTTGAAATGATTTTAAAGTTGGTACTATGTAGTTACCCGCTCTATTTTCAATACTTGCCATTTTAATATCGTTATTTTTAGCATCAGCGTAGTCAATATATCCAACAGAGTAAGTAGTTTGCTTAAGTAGTGCAGCAACACCAGAGTTAGTTTTACCACCAATATGTTGATCACCAGGCCAGCTTAAAGCTTTTTTAGCACCATAAGCTTTTCTCCATCCTTTACTAACTTTACTTAAAAAATATGTAAAGTTATAAGTAGTTCCACTTCCATCAGCACGGTGTACAAATGTTAGAGCTTTATGTGGTAGTTTTATATTTGGATTTGCTTGAGCTATAACTTTATCGTCCCAAAATTTTACTTTACCAGCAGCGATAGCAACAATAGCTTTTCGAGAAAGTTTTAAATCTTTTACTTCTGGAAGATTATATCCCATAGTAATAGCACCAACAACAGCAGGAAACTGGTAAAGACCAGCAGCTTTTAAAGCTTTAGGACTTAGTGGTTTATCAGTCCCAGCAAAATCAACCGATCTTGCTTTTGCATCTTTAATCCCTTTTGATGAACCCTTTTTAATGTAATCTACTTTAGTACCAGTATCTTTATTATAAGCTTTAATCCATTTTTGATATACACTATATGGAAAAGAAGCCCCACTACCTTTTATGATTTCACTTGCATATATAGTAGTAGCAGCTAGTGTACTTACTAATGCAATTATTAACATTTTTTTCATCTTGTTTCCTCTACAAATTTAAGATGTTGAAAGTATAAAGAATCTTGGTTTCAAATTGGTTACATTTATACTATTTATTGTAATCATTATGTAATTATTATATTTTATACTTTTAACATCAAAACAAAAAAGGGATATAAAGATGAAAAAAATCGTTCTATCAAGTTTAGTAGTATTAGCTTTAAGTGCAACAGCAATGGCTAGTGAAGTAACTCCAGTGTTTGCAAAAGCTGATAAATTAAAATTTAGTGGTACTCATTACCTAGGTTATACAAGTAAAAATGTTGATGGTGGAGATAATACTGGAAGTTTTGAGATGCGTCGTAATTATGTGCAAGTTAAAGCATACTTACTTGAAAATCCTAAAGATTATATTCGTATTACTTTAGATGGTACATATATTGATGGTTCTGGTAAAGCAAGCATGTTTGTAAAGTATGCTTATCTTTATTTAAACGAAGTATTGCCTTATACCGGTGTGGAGATAGGTATGGTACATAAACCATGGATAGACTATGAGTCAAAGCAAGGGTGGGGAATGCGTTCTATATCAAAAGTTTTTGCAGAAGCAAGTGAATCTGCTAAACTTACAGCTTCAGCTGACTTAGGCTTTAATTTAAAGACAAAAACTCCTTATTTTACATCAGAAATAGGTCTTTTTAATGGTGAGGGATATAAAGCTAGTGGAGCAGTTGGTGCTGGTGTGTCTGCTGAGTGGAGAACAACATTAGCACTTTTAGGAAATGGAGATAAAAAAAGAAAAGTTACTAAAAATTCTTTTTTAGATACATCATTTTTTGGTCAATATAATATGAAAAATTCTGGTAATTTAGATAGCACTGGTAATGAAAGAGACTTTATCTTTTATGGATTTCATGCAGTATACAATACACCATTATTTTTAGTTGCAGGACAATATATTACCGCTGAGAATGATTACAAAGCAACTAGTATATATAATGGTGATGGTTACTCACTAAATGGTACATTTCGTTTTGGTGAGAAAAAACAATACTCTGTAATAGGTCGTTATGATGCATGGATATCTAAAAATGATTCAACAGGAGTTGAACAAACTACAAATAATATAATTTATGGTGTAGCATTGCAGCAAAATAAAAATGTTAAATGGTTATTGTCTGCTCAAAATTATGTAGCCAAAGATGGAAGAAACTATGAGGGTAAAGATGTTTCTGATTGGAACTCCGTAATGGTAACTACTGAAATTAAGTGGTAATACAAACAGGTATCTTTTCTGATGAGATTCTAAAAAAAGTATATGCTGGCATTTTTGTTGGCAGTGTTATAGGGTTTAAATTTCCACTATGGACTGATTCAAGTATTTTTTTATTCTCACATAAAAGTTGCTTTAGTTTTAAATAGATTTTACCATCACGCTCATAAGTGGAACCTACCTCGTTATCAACTAACTCTATTTTAGTTCCTAAAGGTGCATGAACCTCAAGTTCATCTCCTGGTAGCGTTTTATATTTGCATAAAAAATATCTACCCTCAACATCTACCTGACCACTAACCTGATGAGTTCCAAGTTGCATACTAAAATCTAAACTTTGAGTATCATGTTTTTCAAATGGGCGAGAGACTAAATAAGCATCTGTATATCCACGATTTTGTAAAGATTCAAGCTCATATTGATATTTACTATTGTCTAGTTTATCTTCATAATAATCATCTATCGCCATCCTATAAGCTTTTGCAGTTG
>JAMOMX010000014.1 GCA_027066935.1 Sulfurimonas sp.
TATGCCAAAAGATGGAGATCAAATAATACCATTAGCTAAATTAGGCAAAGAGTTACGACCCGATTATTTAGTTATAAAACATTGTAGTGATGATGAAGATGGTACCCTTGGTGTTGATTATGATAAATATGAAGAGCTTTATGATCTGTTACATGAGGCTGAGAGTTATAGTGATGAAGAGTATTTGGTAAAAGCAAAGTGGTCTAAAATAACTTCAAAAGGTGTTAGACATTATAACAGATGTTATGGTACACCTTTTCATCTGCAGATGTCAGGGACTGGTCTTATAGCTCCATGTGGAAGTTTTTTTAATGAAAAATACAAACAGTATCATATAGGAAATATTACAGAAAATATACGCTTTAAAGATATTTTAAAAAGTGATAGATACTGGGAAGTGATGGATTTTTTAGCATCTGAAAAGTTTGATGCATGTACAATGTGTGAAACTTTATGTTTGCAAGATAAAACAAACGAGGTTTTAGATGCTTATAAAAAAGGGTTACACGATTTAAAAGCTCCAAGTGAAGATATCCCACAACACTTGAATTTTATTTAGGAAAACTGATGAAAAAAGTATTTGTATATGGTGATTTTAACATTCTTCATCCTGGGCATCTAAGACTTTTAAAATTTGCAAAAGAGAGTGGAGACTATCTAATAGTTGGTTTAAACAGTGATGATGTTAGCGATAAAGGGATAAATCAAGATATTAGATTGGAGTCTATTGAAGCTACAAGTTATGTAGATGAAGCGTTTATATTAGATACTACACCGCTAGAATACATAAAAAAGAGTAAACCCGATATCGTTGTAAAGGGTAAGGAGCATGAGAGCAGGATAAACGATGAGTTAGATATTTTAAGCTCTTATGGTGGCAAACTTCTTTTTAGTTCAGGTGAAATTGCTTTTTCTTCTATGGATCTGCTCCAAAGAGAGTTCTTGTCATTTAACAACAAGTTGCAACACAGCCATGATTATCTCTCAAGACATAAAATAGAGTTTAAAAAACTTAAAAATATTATAGATAGTTTTTCAACCCTTAAAGTATTAGTAATAGGCGATACCATTGTGGATGAGTATATAACTTGTGAACCTCTTGGAATGAGTCAAGAGGATCCAACTATAGTTGTCAGCCCACTAGCAAGCAATAAATTTATTGGTGGTGGGGCAATAGTCGCATCCCACGCAAAAACATTAGGTGCGGATGTTAAATTCATATCTGTTGTTGGGGATGATGAAAACAAAGAGTATGTTCAAAAAGGTTTAGAAAATTTAAACATTGAGACATCTTTATTTTGTGATAATACAAGACCAACAACCCTAAAACAAAGATTTCGTGCTAACAATAAAACACTTTTAAGAGTTAACCACTTAAAGCAACACTCCATCTCTAAAGATATTGAAAATGAGATACTTAAAGATGTAAAAAATTCTATTGATGGTATTGATTTGATTATATTTTCTGATTTCAGTTATGGGCTTCTTACAAATAAAATTATAAAAAATATTACAAAACTAGGTATAGAGAAAAATATTTTTATGGCTGCTGATTCACAAAGTTCCTCTCAAATTGGGGATATATCAAAGTTTAAAAAAATGACATTAGTTACACCAACAGAGCGAGAAATAAGACTTTCACTAAATGACTTTGAATCTGGTTTGGTAGTATTGTCTGAAAAATTATCAAAAAAAACAGATGCTAGTTATATATTTACAACGCTTGGTGCAGAGGGAATTATGATATATAATAATCCCAAAGCAAAACTTTTAACAGATAATATCAAAGCACTCGGAACTAATATAAAAGATGTGAGTGGAGCCGGAGACTCTTTACTTACATGTAGTGCAATGGCTCTAAGTGTTGGTGCAAATATTTGGCAAAGCGCATATCTTGGCTCACTCGCAGCTGCTGTTCAGGTAAGTCGTGTAGGGAATATACCTATAAAAAAAGATGAAATTTTTAAAGAGTTGGATTAATGAAGGCATTATTATTATGTGCTGGACTTGGAACTAGGTTAAGACCTATTACTGATACTATCCCAAAATGTTTAGTGCCAATTAATGGTAAACCTTTACTTGAGTATTGGCTTGAAAATCTAACAAATGTTGGAGTAAATGAGTTTTTAATAAATACTTCATATCTAAGTGAGCAAGTTGAAGAGTTTATTAAAAATTCTAAATATAGTGATAAAGTTACTTTAGTTTATGAAGAAAAACTTTTAAATACTGGTGGCACACTTTTAGCAAATAAAGAATTTTTTGATAAAAAACCTTTTATGTTGATTCATGCTGATAACCTTTGTATCTGTGATTTTGATGAGTTTATAAAATCTCATAAAAATAGAGATAAAAAATGTGTTATAACAATGATGTTATTTAAGAGTGATAATCCAAGTAGTTGTGGTATTGTTAAACTTGATGATAATGGTATCGTTCAAGAATTTTATGAAAAGGTAAAAACCCCACCATCAAATTTAGCAAATGGAGCTGTATATATTTGTGAACCTATAATATTTGATTTTTTAGAATCTTTAGAAAAAATAGAGATAGATTTTAGTAATGATGTTTTACCAAAATATATAGGAAATATCAATACTTACTTAAATAATATCTATCATAGAGATATAGGTAGTGTAGAAAGTTATGCAATATCTCAGATAGAATTTTACAAGTTCACTAAAAAAAAATAGAAAATTACCGATATAATTACTATGTAAAAGCTACTAAAAATAAGTAGTTTATAAAAAGGATTTATTATGGCTATTAGTTCAGTAGGTGTTGGGTCAGGTATTCTCACACAAGATGTTTTAGATCAGCTAAGAGCTGCTGATGAAGCTGCTAGAATAACACCAATTACTTTAGAAATCGCGAATGAAGAAGATAAACAAGATGCTTTAAAAATTATAGATGCAACAATGACAAATCTAACAGATAGTGTAAATGCTATCAAAACTGCTACTCTTTGGGATGATAGAGAAGCAACTGTAAGCTCAGGTACTTCTGTTGAGGTGTCTGCAAGTTCTAAAACAGATATACAAGATTTTACTATAGATGTAACAACTTTAGCTACAAAACATATAGAGCAATCAGGGTCTTTTGCAACTGAAGATGCTTTAGTATCAGGTGGTGCAGGTCAAATAAATATCAATATAGATGGGCAGGATTTTACAGTAGATTATACTGCAACAACTACATTAAGAGAGTTAAAAGATTTAATAAATATAGCTGCTGGAACAAAAGTAGATGCTACAGTTGTTCAAGTTGGAGCTGGTGATTTTAGACTTTTTATGAGTTCAGTTGATACTGGCACAACGCAAGATATTACAGTTACTGATGTAAGTGGAACTATTGATACAAAATTAAGTACAGGATTGAGTGTTATTCAAACAGGGGTGGATGCTGAATTTACATTTAATGGGCAGGCAATTACTAGAACAAGTAATAAAATCACAGATTTAATAACAGGTCTTACTCTTACACTTAAGGAAACAGGTTCATCAGATGTGAGTATAGCTCAGGATAGAACAAGTATTTTAGATAAATTTGATAGTTTTGTAGAGAAATATAATTCAGCAATTACAGAGCTTGATAAAATGACAAAGCCAAGTACGGAATCCGATGATAGAGGAATATTTTCCTCTGATAGCACAATTAAAAGTATGAAACGTGCAATTGAAGATATGGTTTATAATGTTGGTGGTGGTGTTGGAAGTATGTTTGATTATGGTTTTGATATCGATAAAGATGGAAAAATGACACTAGATAAAGCGGTACTTGAAACAGCCATGGATGATGATGCTATAAATACACAAGCATTTTTTTCAGGTGGTGATTTTATAAAAGATGACTTAAGTGTTGTAACACTAAATGGAGCTTTTACAGATATATCAGAAGTAGTTGAAGAATATACAAAATATGATGCAACTCTAGATTTATTAAAAAACTCATTATCTGATAATATAACTTCACTTGAAGAGAGAAAAACTACAGCTACAGAAAGGCTTGATGCAAAGTATGAAATACTTAAAAAACAATATATTGCATATGATTTAATGATAAATAAACTTAATTCTGCTTCATCAATGTTTACAGAACTGACGAATGCCCAGTCAACCTCTCAAAATAGCTAATTTAGGATAAATTAGCTAAATTTCATGCTCAATATGTCGATATATTTAGATGAAAGAAATTAACAAATATACCCAAAAAGGATCTAACATGTATAGTAATACTGCTCATAATATTTATGCTCAAAATAATGTAGGAATTGAGTCTCCAGCGAAACTTATTGAGATGCTTTATGAAGGAGTACTTCGTTTTAATGCACAGGCAAAAAAATCTATTAAAGATGTAAATATTGAAAAAAGAGTTTACTGGATAAATCGCTCTACAGCTATAATTACAGAATTAATTTCTGTTTTAGATAAAGATCAGCCTGGTGATATAACTGAGTATTTAGAAGGTTTATATAATTATGAAATTCAGCTTCTCTCGGATGCAAATAATGAAAGTGACATATCAAAGTTAGATGAAGTAAGTAATGTTTTTAAAGTTCTTTTAGAAGCATGGAGAGAAACA
>JAMOMX010000015.1 GCA_027066935.1 Sulfurimonas sp.
TGCCAAAGCAAAAGATAAAAATGATCCTTTTAGATTGATGGGTTTTGGTCATCGTGTATATAAAAATTTTGATCCCCGTGCAATAATTTTAAAAGATATTAGAAATGAGCTTATGGGTGAACTTGACATTAGCAGTGAACTTGTAGAGATAGCTAATAAAATAGAGCAAATTGCTTTAAATGATGAGTATTTTGTAAAACGCGGACTTTACCCAAACATAGATTTTTACTCTGGTTTAATTCTTCAAGCCCTAAAAATTCCAAAAGAGATGTTTGCTGTTATATTTGTTATTGGTAGAACTCCTGGTTGGATAGCACAATGGAATGAATTACAACAACAAAAAAGTATTAAAATAGCTCGTCCACGACAACTATATAATGGACCAACTGAGAGAACACCAGGGTAACTTTACTTTGGTGTTAAAAATATGTACAAATATAATCACAAAGAGATTTTACTCTAATATCAAAATAACTATTTTTTGGTACTTCAAATCTACACGGTGTGTTTAATGCTACAAACTCATCTTCGTCTGCTAATTTTACTTCAACTTCACCGCCAATTATCTCCATAACCTCAGCTGAATCTGTATTGAATCTGTATTCACCTACTTGCATAATACCTAAAGATTTTTTAGTGCCATCTTCAAACTCAATATTTCTGCTTGTTACTTTGCCATCAAAATATACATTTGCTTTTTTTGTTATGCTAACGTTATTAAAACTTGACATCTGTTTTCCTTTAAATTATTTTGAATTTACTTTAACTCTTTGTGAGTGTGTAATTGCTACAGCCATAGCATCTGTAATATCTAATGGTTTTATCTCTTTTTTTATATTTAAAAGTCTTTTTACCATAAAAGAAACTTGCTCTTTTGTGGCTTTACCATTTCCTGTTAGTGCTTGTTTGACTTGCAGAGCTGTATATTCACTAAACTGTCCAAACTGTTGAAGAACTGTTAACATAATAGCACCACGAAATTGCGCTAATTTTATTGTTGTTTTTGGGTTATGTGCATAAAAGATATCTTCAATTGCTACTTCATCAATAATATGATTTTTAAATATCTCCTCAAAAGCCTCAACCATTTGTGGAATTTGATATTGCAATTCATCAGCTTTTATCTTTATAAGTCCAGCTTCAACTAATGAAATTTTTCCTTTTTGAAGATTTATAAGTGCATATCCCATATTTCTAGTTCCAGGATCTATTCCAAGTATTATCATAAGTTAATTATATTTAAATTTTCTAAAAATAACTTTATTCACCTATTCACATTTAAGATATTCACATATATTTAATCGTAATTTATGCAAAATTGGGTTACTATTCACATGAAAAACGCAAATAAAAAATATATAAGGTTTTATGTGAATATAGGTCAAGAGATATTATTACAACTAAAAGATGAGATAGCTGAGGTAGAATATAACCGTTATATAAAACAACTTATTTATGATGCTAAAAAATCAACAAATGATATGGCTATATTTTATGCTCCAAATACACTAGTAAGTAATTGGATAAAAAATAAATTTTGCTCAAAACTTGAACATCTATTTGAACTTAAAACATCAAATAAAGTTGTTGTAAATATTGGTTTAAAGCACTCTTTTGATAAAAGAAAAACAAAGATGAAAGAGATAAAAAAAACAACTACACACTCTTTATTAAACCCTTCACATACTTTTGATAATTTTATGATTGGTGGCTCAAACCAATTTGCTTATGCTGCTGTAAAAAGCGTTAGTGAAAAACCAGGAGAGACTTATAATCCTCTTTTTATCCATGGGGGAGTTGGACTTGGCAAAACTCATCTAATGCAAGCTGCTGGTAATGTTTTGCAAAATCAAGGTAAAAATGTAATATATACAACAAGTGAGCAATTTTTAAACGATTTTTTAAGACATGTAAGAAATCAAACTATGGAAAAATTTAAAGAAAAATATCGTGAATGTGATGCTCTTTTAATTGATGATATCCAATTTTTAAGTAATAAAGATACTATTCAAGAAGAATTTTTTCATACTTTTGAAGCTTTAAAAAGTACAGGAAAACAAATTATTTTAACTGCTGATAAACATCCTAAAAAAATTGGTGGTTTAGAAAAAAGACTTCAAAGTAGATTTGAACATGGTCTTGTTGCAGATATTCAACCACCAGAACTTGAAACTAAAATAGCAATTATTGAAAAAAAATGTGAAATTAATAAGGTTAGTCTTACAAAAGATATTATTAATTATATAGCTACTGTAATAGAAAGTAATGTTCGTGAAATTGAGGGTATTTTATCTAAACTTCATGCCTATTCTCAATTAATCCATGTAGATATTGATTTAGAATTTACTAAAAATGTATTAAAAGATCAAATTCAAGAAAATCGTGCAAACCTTACACTAGATAACATTACAAAATTTGTAGCAAAAGACTTAAATATAAAACCAAGTGAAATAAAGTCAAAAGGTAGAAGTAAAAATATTGTTTATGCAAGAAGAATATCTATATATTTATGTCGTGAGCTCACACAAAATACTATGCCTCTTCTTGCTCAATACTTTGGAATGAAAGATCATACTGCTATAAGTCATACCCTTAAAAAAATTAATTCACTTATAAAAGAAGATGAAGATTTTAAAGTAAAAATAGAAGAATTAACAAATAAAATTACATCAAATAGTTAAAATTGTAAAAAAAGTAAAAAAAAGATATAATCCACTATGTGAACTGATGTGACTGAAACTAATATGATTCATCACACCTAAAAGTTCTTAAGATAGGTGCAAAGTGACAATATTCACATATTCACTATCACCTACTACTACTACTAAAAATTATATAAATATATAGGGATTAAAATGCAAATTACAATTTCAAAATCTATTTTAGAAAATATACTAATTAATGCTTTACCTTTTTTAGAAAAAAAAGATACTTCTCAAATAACTTCACATGTTTATTTAAATGCCTATAATAATGAACTTACTTTAAAAGCAACAGATAATGAAATAGGTTTTTTAGTAACTACAAATAATTTAAATATAAATCAAGAAGGAAGCATTACGGCTAATGGTAAAAAATTTCTTGATATTGTTCGTATATTAAAAGATGATATTATAAATTTAGAAATGAAAAATGAAAATCTTCATATTTCACAAGCTCATTCAAAATTTAAACTTCCTATATTTGCATATAATGAATTTCCAGAATTTCCATCTATTGAGGGTAAAAATAGTATATCAATAGAATCTCATTCCTTAATAGAATCACTTAAAAAAATAACACCAGCAATTGATAACAGTAATCCAAAATTTGAATTAAATGGTGCACTAATTGATATAAAACAAAATGAAATTAATTTTGCAGCAACTGATACAAGAAGATTAGCTATTGTAACAATACCAAATAATGGAGAAAAAGAGTTATCTATAATAGTCCCTAAAAAAGCAATAATAGAGATTCAAAAATTGTTTTTTGATAATATTGAGCTTTATTACGATGAAACTAACTTAATAATTAAATCACAACAATATACATTTTTTACAAAACTCACTAATGGAAAATTTCCAGAATATTCAAGAATCATTCCAAAAGAGGTAACAAATAATCTAACATTGCCAAAATTTTTAATGATAGAGAGCATCAAACAAATTACTACAATTTCTACAGATATGAAAATTACTTTTCTTTATGATACCATCACTTTTGAAAGTTTAAGTGATGATAATATTGAAGCTAAAACAGATATAAATCATCCCACTGGATTTAACGAATCTTTTAGTATTGCGATAAACTCTAAATATTTATTAGATTTTTTAAATGCTATTAATGGAACTGAATTTAACATTGGACTAAATGATAGCAATTTACCATTTATCTTAAGTGAGAATAATTTTAAAACAATAGTGATGCCAATAGTTATATAAAATTGTAAAAAAATATAAATCATCAATAAAACTTCTTTTTAGAATAATTTAGATAAAATAACTTCAATAATGCCAAATATGGTAATGGAGTGTTTAATGGAAAATTACGGTGCTAGTAATATTAAAGTTCTTAAGGGTTTAGAAGCTGTTAGAAAAAGACCAGGTATGTATATTGGTGATACTGGTCATCGTGGTCTTCATCATCTTGTTTATGAAGTTATAGATAACTCTATTGATGAGGCTATGGCTGGTCACTGTAATACTATCAATGTAACATTAACTAGAGAGGGGACTTGTAGAGTTTCTGATAATGGTCGTGGTATCCCTACTGATATGCACCCAACTGAAAATATGAGTGCTGCTACTGTTGTTTTAACAGTATTACATGCTGGTGGTAAGTTTGATAAAGATACTTATAAAGTTTCTGGTGGTCTTCATGGTGTTGGTGTATCTGTTGTAAATGCGCTTTCTGGTGATTTAAAAATGACTATCCATAGAGAAAAGGAAATTTTTGAACAAACTTTTAAGGAGGGAATACCACAAGAAGTTTTAGAAGTAGTTGGTAAAACTCGTAAAACTGGTACTACTATTGAGTTTTCTCCAGATCCAACTATTTTTACTGAAACCATAACTTTTGAATATGAATTTTTAGCTAAAAGATTTAAAGAGTTAGCATATCTAAATCCATTTATTACTATTATATTTAAAGACGAACGTACAAATGTAGAAGAAATATATCATTTTGAGGGTGGTATAGCTCAATATGTTGAAGATATGAATAAAAAAACTCAAGTATCATCTGTTTTTTCATTTTCAGCAAAGATAGAAGATATAGAGTTTGATGTAGCACTTATGTATAACGATGCATATGATGAAAAACTTGCATCATTTGTAAATAATATTCGTACTCCAAATGGAGGTACACATGAAACTGGTTTTCGTGCTGGACTTACCCGTGTTGTTTCAAATTATAATTCTAAAAATGGTATTGCTAAAGAAAAAGATATAAAAATAAGTGGTGATGATGTTAAAGAGGGATTAATAGCTATTATATCATGTCGTGTACCTGAGCCTCAATTTGAAGGTCAAACTAAAGGTAAGCTAGGTAATACTTATGTAAGACCATTGGTTCAAAAACAAACTTATGAACTTCTTTCTAAATATTTTGAAGAAAATCCAATTGAAGCAAAAGCTATTGTTTCAAAAGCTTTAATGGCTGCTCGTGGTCGTGAAGCTGCTAAAAAAGCAAGAGAATTAACTCGTAGAAAAGATTCTATGAGTGTTGGGACACTTCCTGGAAAATTAGCTGATTGTCAATCTAAAGATGCTACTATTTCTGAACTTTATCTGGTGGAAGGGGATTCTGCTGGAGGTTCTGCTAAGCAAGGGCGTGATCGTGTTTACCAAGCAATCCTACCACTAAAAGGTAAGATTTTAAATGTTGAAAAAGCTAGATTAGAAAAAATTCTAAAATCTGATGAAATTACTAATATGATTACAGCTATGGGTTGCGGTATTGGTGAAGAATATAATGAAGAAAAACTCCGCTATCATAAAATTATTATTATGACCGATGCGGATGTTGATGGAAGCCATATTCAAACATTACTTTTAACTTTCTTTTTTAGACATTTTAGAGATGTAGTTGAAAAAGGATATTTATATCTAGCTCAACCACCACTTTATCGTTATAAAAAAGGTAAAAAAGAGATCTATTTTAAAGATGATCGAGAGATGAATGACTTTTTAATTGGAAATGGGATTGAATCTTTAGATGTTGATGGTATTGGACACAATGATCTTCTTGCATATTTTAAAATGGTAGATCATTATAGAGGCTCACTAGTAGCATTGGAGAGAAGATATGCATTAGTAGACTTGATTCGTCATTTTATAGAAAATTCTGATATTATAGGTTTAAGTATAGATAAGATGTATGTTGAAGTTGAGAAGTTTTTAACAGATACAGGAAATAATATTTTAACTAAAACTATAAGTGAAGATAGTATACATCTTTTTGTTCAAACCAAAGATGGTATGGAAGAACTTCTTATAAATGATGATCTTTTTGTAGCACCACATTTTAATGAAGCTAGTTTTGTATATAGAAAGATAAAAGAGTGGGATATTAGTTTTGATGAAGATATTTTAGAGGTACTTCAAAGTATAATTGATTATGCAAATAAAGGTGCATATATTCAACGCTATAAAGGTCTAGGTGAGATGAATCCAGAACAACTTTGGGAGACAACTATGACACCAGAAAATCGTGTGCTTCTTCAAGTAGCTATAGAGGATGCTGAAGTTGCATCTGATGCATTTACACTATTTATGGGTGATGAGGTTGAACCTCGTCGTAACTACATCGAAACACATGCAAAAGATGTTAAACACTTAGACGTTTAAAAAATCAGTATAAAAATATGTTGCTTCCAGAAATTAAAGAGAGAGAATACCGTTTTAAGCTAGCACTTAGAATGGGGCTACCTATTTTTGGACTTGTTTTTGCCTTAATTATACATACTTTTATTAGTTCCCAAGAAAATTTAGATACTTCTTTTTATATTGGAAGCATTGTTGTTTTAGCTTTTAGTATCTATTTTATTTTTCATCTTATATATAGTGGTTTTGATACCAAAATAACAGATATTATTTCAAAAGTTTTTACAAGAGATTATCTTTATAAATATTTAAAAAAAGAGTTAGATTCAAATAAAGACTATACACTTATTTTAATTAGTTGTGATAATATAAATGAGATAAATAACCGCTATGGTATTAAAAGTGGAGATAAGGTTCTTTGTGAGATACCTATTTGGATTAACACTTATTTAAAAGGTAAAGGTATATTTAACTTTCCTATTGGTCATATAAAAGGTGGAGATTTTATTATTGGATTAAAAGGAAAAAGTTCAGAATATAGAACTATTTTAGAGCTAATGAGTCTTAAGAGCGATGAATTAAAAATAGACGATATAGAGGTAATAATCTCTAGTGCAATAAATGATACCTCTTTTTCAAATGATTTAGAATATATGATAGAGAACCTTTTTGAACTACAAGATTTAAATAAAAACCAAAAAAAGTTTTTAAATGAAAATAAAGATATAAATCCAAATGAATTAGAAAGCTATGTAATAAACGCTATAAAACAAAAAAGTTTTATAGTGATGAATCAAGATGTATTTAATAAAGATAGAAGGGTTGCTATTAAAGAGTATTTTGTAAAATTAAAAGCATCAAATTCTAAAGATATTCATCAAAAATCTTATATGAAAATACTTGATAAACTAAGGTTAATGCCTGAGTACGACTATATGGTTTTAGAAAAAAGTATACAAAACTATAATGCTGATGATGATATATTTGCTATAAACATTTCACCAACATCTATACGAAATTATACATTTTTAACAAAGGTTAAAGAGCTTTTATTAAATAACAAACATATAAAAAACAAGGTGATGTTTATACTTTATGAAAAAGAGTATTATTCACACCTAGATAGATATAACGAAATATTGAAATCACTTCGTTTGCTTGGTGTAAAAATAGTTATAGATAAAGTTGGAGCCAACCATGCAAGTTTTGTATATATGCGTGAATTAGAAGTTGATGTTATCCGTATGGATGGAGTTTATACTAAAGAGATAGATAAATCTAAATATAAAAATATATTAGATGGCTTTATTTTAATGGCTAAAGCTAATGATATTAAAATATGGATGAAAATGATTGAAAATGAAGAGAGTTATAATAAAATTAAAAATTTAAATATTGATTATTTTCAAGGTAAATATTTAGCTCCATTGGAAAAAATTTATGAAAATTAAAAAGGGATAAAATATGAAATATGGAGAAAAAATAGTTAGTGAATTTGATATAGACAAAGATTTAGAAATTTGGCCAAATCAACACAAAAGAGATTATCTTATAAAGATGACACTGCCTGAGTTTTCATGTCTTTGTCCTAGAAGTGGATATCCAGATTATGCAACTATATATTTAGAATATACGCCAGATGAATGGGTAGTAGAGTTAAAAGCAATAAAGCTATATATTAACTCTTTTCGTGATAAACATGTAAGCCATGAAAACTCTGCTAATGAGATATATGAAGTACTTGATAAAAAACTAAAACCAAAATATATGAAAGTTATTGCTGATTATAATCCTAGAGGAAATGTTCATACCATTATAGAGATTGATTCCTCAAAGCTTTAAGTACCATATTGATATAATCATATTATGATTACCCAAGACTCCATAGAAGCCTTAAAGGCACAACTTGATGTTGTTGATGTTGTAGGCTCATATGTTGAGCTTAAAAAAGCTGGCGCTAACTATAAAGCACCTTGCCCTTTTCACGATGAAAAAACAGCATCATTTGTTGTAAGTCCACAAAAACAAATATATCATTGTTTTGGATGTGGCGCTGGTGGCGATAGCATCAAGTTTATAATGGAGTATGAAAAACTTAACTACCCAGAAGCATTAGAAAAACTTGCAGACACTTATAATTTTAGCCTAACACATACAGATAACAAATACAATAAACCTCGCTCACAGCTTATGGATAAATTAAATGAGTATTATCAAAATTTGCTAATATCAAAACAAACAGCATTAGAGTATATTAAAGAACGCGGAATTTATGAATCTTCAGTAGAGAAATTTGGAATTGGATATGCTCCAGATACCTCTTCAACTATAAATTATATAAAATCTCAAATGTTTACAATGAATGAAGCTCTAGAGATGGGTGTTATTGGATATGATGGAGGTAGAAATTTCGCTCGTTTTATTGAGCGTATAACTTTTCCAATTCATTCGCCAAATGGTAGTATAGTTGGTTTTGGTGGGCGAACTATATCGGGACACCAAGCAAAATATGTAAACTCCCCAGAGACTGTTTTTTTTAATAAATCAAGATTACTTTATGCCTATCATCATGCAAAACAAACACTTCATAAAACAAAAGAGATAATTATTACAGAGGGTTATCTTGATGTTATTATGTTGCATCAAGCTGGATTTACAAATGCTGTTGCAACTTTAGGGACAGCACTTACAGAACAACATCTTCCACTTCTTAGAAAAGGTGAACCAAGAGTTATTATGGCTTATGATGGGGATAAAGCTGGACGCGCAGCTGCACTTAAAGCATCACGACTTTTGAGTGCTGGTGGCTTTAGCGGCGGTGTGGTTATTTTTGATGGTGGACTTGATCCTGCTGATATGGTTAAAGATGCAAGAGTTGAAGAGTTGGCGAATATGTTTAGGTCTACTAAAGCATTTATAGAGTTTGTACTTGATGAGTTGATGAGTTTATATGATTTTAATGATCCAAAAGCAAGAGAAAGGTGTCTTAGTGAGGGTATTGGGTATTTAAAAACTTTATCACCTCTTTTACAAGAACAATATAAATCATATTTAGCATCTAGACTTGGAATAAGTCCATCTTTTGTAAGACTAACAAACAAAACTAACACAACTCAAATGTTAAATTCAATGCAATCAGATAATTATCGTGATATGTGGGAGCTTAGTTTAGTTAAAACCGTAATGGAAAAACCACAAATGGTGGAACAAATTTTAGATGTTTTAGACCCATCATTATTAAAGTTTCATCAACATGAGTTCTCTTTAGCGCTCTCTGGTAGATTTGATGAACCACAGCTTATGGCAATCTCTGTAGATGATAGTATTAAAGCTTTAGTAGATGATGAATCACTCCGAGCAGAGTTGATTGTATTTTTGACTAAGTATTATGAGAGAGAATTAAAAAAAATAAATTTACAAACAAATATTTCATTTGAGGAAAAAGCTTTTTATATCCGTAGGTTTCGTGGGAAAATATCTAAGCTAAAAAGTGGCGAGTTAGTAGCTTTTAATGATTGATAATTATTTATCTCCTCTTGCTTATTATAAAAACAACGGTATTTTTTTGATATACTAACAGCATATTTTTTTTACTTAACCTCCTTAAAAATTAAAACAAGGGAATAATATGGCTGGTGTGCATTTTTCGTATGAAAACTTTAAACAACTTATCCGTTTAAACATAGGGATAGCTGAGAGGCTTGATGAAAATCGTGCTGAGAGTTTAACTCTTTTATATTGTGATTTCAACTCCTTTACTCAAGAAGAGATAGATACAAGTTTAAGAGATATTTTAAGAAATTCTGATTCAATTATAAATTATAATGGTGATTATTTTTTTGTACTACCATATACAGATAAGTATGGAGCTAATATTGTTAAAACACAATTTGATGATTTTTTTGGCACACAGCTTACTAATTTTTTAGTTTCGTATCCAGCAGATGGAGAAACATCTGAAGAGATTATAGAGTTTATGCAAAATAGTATAAGTCGTTTTTGCAAAAAAGATCTAATCTATTTAGATGAGTTATATATCTTAAATGAATAATCTTTTGAATTGATATAAAAAGTTATAGCATCAGCTATAACTTGTTCTTTATAGAGTTTCTTGTCACATACATGCCTACACTTTATTTTTTCATTTTCACTAATTTTTATATATAGTTTATTTTTGCTTGAATTAAATATATTTGCTTGGTGTGGTGGTGTTATAATACTCTCAAAAGGACTTTGAGCATTTAAAAATAGTGGTAAAATTAAATATATTAGCCATCTCATGAGACCAATATCGGATAATTTTTAAATACCTAAAAAAATTAGGTAATCTTGGTTAAAAATATTCTTAATTAGAATTTATATCCAATACCAATTGAATAATTATTTATATAATCAAACTCAACTTTTGAAGAGCTGTTAATATTAATAACATGATTAGTTAAAAATCCTTGATATTTTGTAAATATATAAAAACTATCAACCAAATCGTAGGAGATTGCTAAATCAAATCCATAGAGTAAATTTTCACTTGCTGTAGAAGAGGAGTAGTTATTCATCTCTAGAGATGAATAACCAAGGATTAATCCTGATGCAATGCTAAAATCAGTTGTTATATAATATTTATAGCTTACACCTGAATATATATTAAACATAGAGATATCATCTGTTGATGAATTTATATAGCCTAGAAAAATAGATATATTGTTATTAAAAGCATAACCACCCTCTAATATGTAGCTCATGGCAGAGGTTGATATTTTATTTATACTAGAGTTTTTAGAGTTATTTATTTTTGCATATCCAAGAGCTAAGTTAATAAAGAGATTTTTGTTATTTTTTTGAACATTGTAGTAGCTTTTTTTATGTGAAGGGATATATACAATTTTAGCCTTAGGAAATTTTGTTTTAATTTTAGCCAATGTTTGTTGCGTGTATTGTGAATCTGTAAATTTTTTGCTATATATATAGTACATATTTTGTAAATTTTGCACATACATTTTTTTTATACCAATCTTATTTAGATTCTTTTTAATTTTTGAAAGGTTAGATTCATTTTTTGTTTTTGTTATCAAGATACGCTCAAATTGATCTTGTGAGAACGCTATAGTTATACTTAAGCTTAAGATTATAAAATACTTTATTATTTGCATTATTTTCCTTTTTAGAGATACTTTTAAGGAATTAGTAGCAAAACTTATTCCAAATTAATCTATATCTTATTATTAATTATATAAACTGGAACATATATTGCTGTTTGTGCTGCAATGCTGTAATATGTTTAATATTTACTGCTGATTTAACAAAAAATATTTACTTTTGTGGTTTTTTTGTAAGGTAGATATTATGGGTATAGTTTGTAAAAATTATATTTATATTTAAATTTAAAAGGATGAAATATGAAGAAAATTGCTTTGACATTGGCTGGGTTACTAGTCATAATGTTAACAGGGTGTGAAGAGGGTTCTAGTACGTCAAATCCAACAACACAAAATGTAGATAATGGAACACCACCAGTTACATCTAACCCCGTTAATGCTAGAGGATTAACTCAGTTTCCAGCAGTTCCAGCAATACCGGAATAATGGTTTAAAAGGTTATCGAATGAAAGCTATGGTATTAGTATTTGTAACTGTTATTTTCCTCGGTTGTGGGGTAGATACTGATTCAAATGGTGGGTATGTAACAAGTAATACAAATAATACAAACACCGATACTGATACAAATACTAGTGATGACAGTAACAATACTACTAGTGGGGGCGGCGGTACAGTTATAGTTGATGATTCTTCATCATCAGGCTTTAGCAAGAGTGATGCTGAACTAGATCCAAACGCATGTATAATTAACGGTATATTTCAAGTAATTGATGATAGCAGTTTTGATCCAAATGCGGCAGCAGATTACGAGAATGGTCTTGAAATCACTTCGCAATATCCATATAGTTCAGATTTAGAAGCTACAAAAGTTGCTATTTTTTATCCAAATATAGGGGCATTACTGTTAGATCAAACTATACATGCATATGAGGAATTCTACATATTTAGCTTTGATAAGGCATGGATTTCTAGCGATCTTCCAAGAGTTTATATAAGGACGCCAAAAGACATATACGATGCTTATTCTTGTTATCGCTATGACTTAGATTCGGTAAGCAATGATTCTATCACTAAAACAAAAGTGTATAGATAAAAAATAAAAAAGGAATGAAAGATGATGTTTAATTACAAAAAAAGTTTGTTAAGTCTAGCAACTGTTGCTGCATTAGCTGTAGCACCTGTTAGTGCTAACTATATACCATTAGCAGATGCTACAGGTGCAGATGAGCAGTGGACACTGTTTGGGGTAACAGGTTTAAAGACAAGTGGAGCTGGCTCGGGAACAACAGCTGGTACATTTAGCATAGCAGACAATATAGCAAATGCTGTAAGTGATAATACTTTAGATGATTTATTTGTAAGTGGTTTGATAGCTTCTTCTTCTGAATCATTAGCTAGAGTGAAAGTTCTTTCACCTTTTTCATTGATAGAGGTTCGCGTAGATACAACAGGTGCAGTATTTAGTGAAACTGAACCAGTTCGTACAATGTATGTTACTATGACTGAGGGTGGTGGACCTGCATTTGCATTTACTTACCGTGCCTCTTTAGAGGGTCATACTATGCAATACAGTACAAGTGCTGATGGTTCTAATGCTCATAGCATAAAAATTAGCTCTGTAAACACATACAACAATCCAGGATTAGGTACAGTTATACAAGAGATAGCAGGGATCCCTGGTTCATCACTTAGTGGACTTTCAGATATGGTTGACTACAACCTTGATAACAATCCAGCTAACTCAGCTTATTATGATAGAGATGTACATCAAGATGTAGCAGGTGTAGGTGAATATCTTAGGGTTTACTCATATGATGCTATAAATGAAGTTTGGGAGCTTTATGACTCACGAAATGCAGCTGATGTAAATGACTTTAGTGAATTAAAAAAAGGTAAAGCTTATTGGGCAAAAATGAATAATCCAGCGAATTCTGGTGGTTTAGTTCTTGGTAGTTCATCTATCACTAGCTCAGAGTATACAGCTGCTGGTATTACTGATGGTTGGAACTTGATGGCTTTTGATAATGCTAATCCATATATTCGTAAATCTGAAACAGGTTTTTTAGTTACTACAGATGGCGATGATGTTATTACTATTTATGATGCTTCAGGAAAT
Organism: Sulfurimonas sp.; assembly: GCA_027066935.1. Classification (GTDB taxonomy): domain Bacteria; phylum Campylobacterota; class Campylobacteria; order Campylobacterales; family Sulfurimonadaceae; genus Sulfurimonas. The sequence continues at coordinate 13,518 of JAMOMX010000015.1, forward strand.
CATTCTGTAGCTATTGCAATAACAGACAATACAAATGAAGTTGCTACTTGTGATGAAATAAATATTGCTATAAAAAATGCAATTTTAGATGGAACGATGCCAGCTAGCTTTGATTTAAGAGTTATCCCAACGGGAACAGCACAACAGTATGCTTTTTTATCTACAAAAAGATTTTTGCTAGATGATTCTGGTACAGGTTCTATTGCTGCTGTAACAACCTTAGCAGGATTAGACCCTTTTGTTGTGAGCGATGCTCAAAACCCAACTGATGGTGAAGATTTAACAATTGTAGATTTAGGTACAACTGCTGGTGCTATCAATGGTGGTACTATAGCTATGTCAAAATATGGTGAATATGCGCTGATTATAGAAGCATTGCATGGTGTAGGAACTGCCTCTGCGCAAGCAGCAAATGCTGCAAGAATTCACTTACAAAGTGCTGCTTCAAATGCTACAACAGTCTCTGCTCTTTCAGTAGATAATGGTGGGGCAATAGCAACAACAGCAGCAACTTTATCTACAGATATTGGTGGGCATAATGCAGTGGCTACAGCTGTAGATACAAATCTTGATGCTACAGCTGATAGTATTCTAATAGCTTCAGCTGAACCATTTTATGTAAGAGATCATACCTTTACAAGAGTATTTGAATATACTGATGTAGCTGAAGCTGAGGGTGAAACAACAATCTCTGGTACAACAACAGCTGGCACTTATGCGGATACTGGAGCAGCACAAACAGCGGCTGCATTCATTACAGCTTTAGAGGGAGTAAACTCCATACAGGGTGTAGTTGATGCTACCCAAATTGTGCTTATCTCTTCAGATGATGACTCAAATGAATTTACAGTTACTGAAAATACAGGTGCAACAGCGACTGTAGGTACACTTTTTGATCAATTAGTTGATGCTACAAATATAAATGATATATCTAAAGGTGCTGTAAAAGGTGTTTATTCATTAACATCATTTGCCTCTTCAACACTTACAAATACTTTAGAAAGCGGAAATGCTCTTACTAATTTAGATGCTATGGATGATGGAACAGATACAATTTTAGTAAGTGTTACTACACCTACTGGTACTTATACAGAGGCTGCAGCTACAGCAATAACTGGTGTAGCTGGAGCAGTTAGTGTTTCAGACTTTACTACTTTTGTACAAGCACAGATTGAAGCATGGTTAGCTGAAAGCTCAATTTTATATGATTCTGTAACTGTTACAAATACAGACCCAGCAGTAGTTACTATAGTAAGTACAGAGGTTATAGATTTTACAATAACTGCTACCTTAGTAGGTGGTTCAGTCGCTACTAACACTGCTATACCACTAGCAGCAAGCACAACATTAGGAAGATTAACAACAGTTGTTCCGGATTTAGCTGATGACTTAAAGTTCAATGCTATCTATGCACCTAACTATGTAACAGATGGACCTTTATATACTATGAAAGACACAAGCTATACGCTAAAGGCTTTAGTTACAGGTACTACAGATCTAAGTGATGGTTCTGTTAATTGGGATAGTATTGATTTAACTCGTACTCCATCTGAATGGCTAGATTCACAAGACTACAACTTATTTAAAGTGAATGAAAATTCTGGTTATTGGTCATTTGTAGAAGCAGATAGTGGGTCAAATACATTAACAGTAGCAAATGCTGCTCTCTCACCAATAGTTTATACACATCGCTTTAATGAAACAGATGTTAATTATAATTCAGTTTCTGGTAATATTGCACTTACAATAGATGGTCTAGATGTAGATGATAGAGCTGTCCCTGTTGTTTCAGCTACCATTGCTGGTTCAACTATAGAACTTGCAAATATTAATGGTAGTAATATTTATACTGGTAAAGTAAGTTCTTATGAGATAGAATCTATGGTTGCTGGATATAACTATGAGATACTTGCAAATGCAGCTGATGGGTTAGGGTATAACTTAAAAGCTGAAGATGTTGGTCTTATTGTTGATTTTACAAAACCAGCAGCACCTACAATTGATTTAAGTGATGGCACAAGTGTAGCATTTGCTTCTACAAGTGATGATGTAGCTGGATATTATGTATTTAATGGTCAAATTCCAGAGGAAAATACAGTTGGAGCTACTAACCTTTTTGTAAATTTAACAGCCGCAGAAGCTGCTGCATATGGTTTATGTCAAGAAACTAGTAAGTTAGCTTGGAATGATACTGCTTATGAACTTAATGTAGTTGCAGTTGATGGTGCTGGTACTTTAGGCAAAGGTAATGTTTCAGATACCACTACTGAAAATTATGTACCGATGTTAAAAGATGCTATCCGTCTTGTTGATTCAAATGCGGCTGATAGTGATGCAACTATACTAGGTACTGTATATAACTCTGAATGTGTAAGCACTGGTGCGCAAACAGTAAATTATGGTGTTACTTTAACATCTGAAACAGATTTACAAACAGTTAAAATAGCTTATGAGCCTGAAAATGTAACAGATTTAACTGCTACACCTGTTTCTTTATTTGTAAACTCTACAAATCAAGATGCTTCTGTGATTGCAAAAATAACTTATGCAAGTGTATATGCTGGCGAAACAATATATGTTGAGTTAGAGGGTATTGTTTATTCTTTATTACTTCCAACATCTGCTGAGATAATTGCTGGCGCATTTGGTGGGTCTGGTGTTGCTGCTAATGATGGTGCAAGTAGTGCTAATCCACTTGATTTATCTGCTGGTCCAGGTTTCTTTTCTGAACTACAAGCTGGTCAAAGTTTATAATATATGAGATCTCGAATTTTTCGAGATCTCAATAGCTTTTAAAAAGGTTTTATTTTGAAAAAATCCCTACTAATATTTTTGCTAACATTGTCTTATCTTCAAGCAGATTGTAAAGAGTATATGCTTTTAGGTTCAGATAAACAAAATCAAGTTAATATAAGCTCAAAAGATACTATAGTTTGGGATAAGCAAGATGGTATATGGAGTGTATCTAAGCCAAAAAATGAAGTAAAACTTACAAGTTCTACATGTAAAGATAGTGGATATGTTTTGTTAAATAATAATGAGATGATCTACAAAGCAGCACCTTATAATAAGAGTTATTATGATTTAAAAAAGGGCTGGAACTATTTTACAACGCCAAAAAATGGTGTAGATGTTGCAAAAACATTTTTAGATGTAGAGTTTGTATATGTATATGATAAGCGTTCTCAAGCATGGGCAAGCTATTCTCCAAAAGATACATTAATGCAAAAAATAAAACAAACAAGAATTTTAGAATTAAAGTATATTGAGCAAGGTAGAGGCTTTTATGTTCTTAGTTCTAAAGCTATGAGAGTAGCTATAGCCTCTATTGTGCCAAATGAACAGTGTCAAAAATTTTTAAAAGATATAAATTATGATGTGATTTATGATAGTGGTATAGATAAAGCTTTTACTTATAACGATATAAAATCACTATCACTTTCTTCAAGATATTTTTCACATAATAGGGAGGGTGTCTACAATGATTCTAGAGTTATGATAATGGTTGCAAAACCAAAGAAACTATCTAAAAATAAGACACCTAAAAAATATGCCCCTGCTGTTCCAAAAATGATTATACTTTTTAACGAAGCATACCAAGAACAACAGTTTTATGCTTATGATTTTTTAAATAATACTTGTCATGTAGGCTATTTCCCATCTAAGAAAAAACCACCAGCACCAACAATGAAAATACTTAAGTAAGAGGGAACACTTTGTGCTAAGAACACATAGTAAGAGTAAAGGAGATTATATGTTTAAAGTTTTTTTAATGTTAATTACATCAATATTGTTACTTCAGGCAACTCCTTTAGAAGATAGGTGTACTAAAGATATGAGCAAGATGTTAAGTTCTTATTATAAAGCAGATAGAGATAGACTAAATGATAATCTAATTGATTCTATTGATGGATTTAAAGATAGCATAAATTCAGCTTATTTGGCTTTAGAGAGTTGTAAAGAAAACAATTCTTATAACTTTAACAACATGTATAGTTTTATACAAGAGAGTGAAAGAAAAATAGCCATTATTTCTCACTAACCACCTAGCTTAAATATAAAAAAAGATACAAGTATAATAATAGTAATTTACTTTTATTTAAAATTTTTGTATAATAAATGAAAAAATGAGATTGAATGATTTTGCGAATATTATTACCTTTTTTTATTGTTGTATCGTTGTTCGCAAAAAATGAAGATTGGCGTTCAAATATAGATTTTAAAGTAGAAGCGGGTCTTTTTTTAGCAAATTATGGCGGAGATATATCAAACACCAGTTCAAAAGCTGATTTTAAAAATGATTTAAATTTTGATAGTTCAAGTGTATCTTATTTTTCTATAGAAAATAAATTTAATTATGACTATATACCAAACTTGTATATTAGCTATCTAAGCCTGCGAAAAAAAGCTGATACAATACTAGATAAAGATTTAAAGATTACAAATAATACTTTTTTAACAGGTGTAAAAACTTCAAGTATAGCTGAGTATAGTTCTATAAATGCTATAATCTATCAAGATTTTATGATCAAAGGCACCTCTACTTCTATATATGGAAGTAAGTTTTACCCAGGGGATATTGAATTTAACATAGGGTTAAATATAAAAAAATTGGACTATAAATATAACATACAAGATAAAGATGACTCAACAAAACCTATCTCTTGGATAAGGGTAAATGAGTTTATTCCATTACCATATTTTGGTTTTAAATATTATAGATATAATGTTATAATCTATGGAGATGTTAGCGCAATCTCTTACAATGAAGCTAAAACAATCTCTGCTCAAATAGCATTAGATTATAGAGTAGCTCATAGTATTTACCTTAGTTGTGGGTACTTATATGAGAAATTTGATGTAGTTGAAAAAGATGATACTGTAGTGTTTAGCATGTCGGGTTTAAAGCTTAGTGCAAAGTATAAATTTTAGGAGAATAGATGAAAAAAATTTTATTTTTATTGGTTTTAGTTGGTAGTTTATTAAATGCTAAGGATGGTTTTCCAGAGACTCCAGTAATAGAAGAGTATGTAGAAAAACAGCAAAAATATAACCTATTGATGGAAAACTCTAACATGATTATTAGTGTTATTGGTCAAGGGGTAGCTCCAGCCTTTGCAACTTCTCCAGCGCAAGCATATGCACTTTCTAAGCGTGCAGCGACAGCTGATGCTTATAGGCTGATAGCAGAGCGAATAAAGGGTGTTAATGTAGAGGGCAAAGATACTGTTAAAAATATGATGATTAAAAATTCAACAGTAAATACAAGAGTTAGTGCAATGATAAGAAATGCTACTGTTATTGAAACAAATTATAAAGAGGGCTTGTGTGAAGTTGAGATGGAGATAACTCTCAACTATGGTGATTTTTAAGATAGCAGGTATTTGGTACAGATGATGCTTTTATATTCTTAAAGCTCTTTTTATAAGAGTGCTATAAGGATAAAAGATGATTATTTTAGATGCAAATGCTGAAAATAATACTAAGCCATCAAATAATTTTTCACTTTTAAACCAAGATACTACTAAAGAAGCTAATACAGAGTTATCTTTTATTCAACTGCTTAAAGGTATTGAGCTAAAAGATGCCAAAGGCAATGATTTTATTAAGTTTCTCCCACTTGAAAATTCATTAGAGTTAAATCAGACTACAAAAACTTCACCTTACTCTAAAACAACAAATCTTGAGTTAAACCCACTTCTTACAAAAGATATTACGCTCAAAGAGTTAGTATTTGATTCTAAGAAATACTTAAAATCAATAATAATGCAAGATAGCAACTATAAAGTCAATGAGGCAAAACAATTGCCACAAACATTAAAAGGTTTAGTTAACCTTGCTGAAAAATTAGGGATAGATCTAAAAAAAATAGTATATGAAGATATAAAACCAATAAATAAAGTTCAAATTCAAGGGGTTGATGGATCTAAAGTAAAAGCTTTATTAGATTCAGCAAAATTAAGTACAAATCTTGAAAATAAAACAGAGATAAAAACAGCAAATTTTGAGACAAAAATTGAGACAAAAATAGTAAACTCAGAGATAAAATCTGAAAATAAAGCAGAGGTAAAACCTGAAATCAAAACAATAGATA
>JAMOMX010000016.1 GCA_027066935.1 Sulfurimonas sp.
ACCATCTTTATCTACTAGATGTAGCTGATGAGTTAAAGTAGCTCCGGTATGTTCTTCTTCTGTATCGTTTGTATCTAATTGTATGTAAATTGTATCTACATCTTGATTTGGAATTTCATCATTTGCAGCATCTTTTATAGTTGTTGTAACAGAAGTTGTATCAATTTTTGTTTTGTATAGAGATGAATTACTTAGAGTGTCATCCGTGATTTGAACTTTATAAGTTTCATTATTATCTGATATATAGTCATCAGTTGTTAGAGTTGAAAATTTAGTTCCTATTGTAACTGTTTGGGTTGTTGAAGTATAGTCAGTTCCATTTGCAGTTGCACTGTCTCCAGCCTTACCAAAGGTAACTTCTACTGTTTCATTTGTAAGTACTTCATTCCCATCTTTATCAAAAGCGACAACAACATACTCAGCAATATTCCCTTCTGTTACTTCATTTGCGGGCTTTCTACTTCCATCTGTTGCATCTATAGCAAATAGTTTTATATTGATAGTGCTATTTACAGGTGGGGCAGATGGAATTGGAGTTGGAGTTGAAATTGGAGTTGGAGTTGGAGTTAGAGTTGGCGCTGAAGGTAGTGGTGTTGACCCTGTTGGTGAAATTGGCTGTGGAGAAGAAGTAAATTGAAAAGTATCTCTTTGTATAGAATTTAGTCCATTTTCATCTTCACTTTCAAATTGATTTTTTATTTCAAAATTATGACTTTGTTTTTGAAATTTTGCTTCGCGTAAATCACTGTTTATATCAGTTATTCCATTATCACGATTTGCAAATTCTCCACCACCTTCAGAATCTTTCTTTTCATCTTCTTCACCAGCTGCGGTCTCGTCTATATCTTCTTCTATCTCTAAGCTATCATCTGATGCTAGAAATTTTGCTTCGCGTAAATCACTGTTTATATTAGTTATTCCATTATCACGATTTGCAAATTCTCCACCATTTTCTTCATCTTTTATCTCTTCTTCACCGACAGCAGTTTCATCTATCGCGTCTTCTAATGACTCTGGTGCTAAGGCAACTTCAAATTCATTGCTAACATCACTAATTATATAGTTATCAAATAGTTGTTCATTACTTGCATTTATAACAATCATGTCTGGGGAGTTATTTATGCTAATATTTATATTTGCAGAGTTAGCATTAGATGAATCACCAAACACTCTCATATCACTTGTTATACTATCCCCCTGATGAAGTTCTATAATCTCTCCATTAGCATTTTGAGCTAAAAATTTCCCACTTATAGATTGAACGATACCTATTACATTTGCCATTACAACTTCCTTAATTAGAATTTTAATTGTGTAAGTTTATTGTAAAAAGAATTTAGTTGGTATCGTCCAAATGGACGAGATGAAAGAAAATTACTTTAAGAGTAGAGCTAGAGCGAGTCTGTCTTTAATTCCTAGTTTGGTATATGAATTTTGAATATGTGATTTTGCAGTTCTTACACCAATTGATAATTCAAAAGCGATTTGTTTGTAGCTTAGGCCATCTCTTACTAAAAGAGAAACTTCTTGTTCTCTAGGAGTTAATATTTTTAGTATTTCATCCTTATTATCATTTGTATTAGATTTTAGTCCCATTATAAGTTCAGTTGTAAACTCTGGATATAACCAGACCATATTGTCTTTTATAGTTTCAATTGCTGAGATTAAAAAATGTTTTTTCATGTAAACATTTCCATAACCTCTTGCATCTGCTTTTAGAAGTTTTTTTGCTATCATTATATTTGGTACACTATGAAGCACTAGTACAAAATTACCATCTTTAGTTAATCTTTTAATTGATGCATCAATCTCTTGGGTAAAAGATGTATAGTTTAGAATGACTAAACTTTTTTTTATACTAAAAAGATTTTCAAACTCCTCAACTATTTCATCATAAGCAATATATTTTTGCCAATACTCAAGTATATTTATATCATCACTATGTAAAACGATATTCATGATTTACCTCTCTGTAAATGTGTACTGTTTGGTTTTTAGTATAGGTTTTAAAATATAATCTAGAAGACTCTTTTTACCAGTGAGTATATCTACATTAACAGTCATGCCTGGGATTATTTTTAATTTTTTATCGCCTCTTTGAAGAAAGTTTTTATTAGTTTTAATTTTAACTGTATAATAAGTGTTATCTTTTTCATCTTTTATAGTATCTGGACTTATAAGGATAACTTCGCCATCCAAGCCACCATATATAGCAAAGTCATAAGCAGAAAATTTTACTATTGCTTTTTGTTTAAAAAAGATAAATGCAATATCTGATGGCTTAATTTTTACTTCTACAAGAAGGGTTTGGTCACTTGGAACAACCTCAATAATATCTGCACCTGGTTTTATAACACCACCAATGGTATGTATAAATAGTCTTTGGACTACTCCATTCATGGGTGATCTAACAAGTGTTCTTTTAACTTGGTCTTCTAAAGCTGTTGAGTTTACTTGCATAGATTGTAGCTCTACTATCGCTTCATTTAGTTTAACTTTTGTTTCACTTTGAAAAAATAATTTAGTTTCTTCAATATTGTTTTTTATTTCAGCAATAGCATACTTAAGTCTAGGAATAGATGTTTTAGCACTTGAGTATTTATCTTTAAGGTCGTTTTCTTCTCTTTTTAGCTTTAAAAAGTCTACTTTAGATTTTACACCTTTTATTACCATCGGTTTTGTTATTTCTACTTCTTTGATAATAATATTAAGACTTGATTTTAAATTTATTTTTTTTAATTTTGCTTCAGACAGTTCTTCTCTTTTTTGAGATAGCTTATTTTTTAAGCCATTAAGTTTTGAGTTTAATTTCTTCTTGTTTATATAAAAAAGACTTTTTTCATTTTCTATAAATTCAGGAATATTGTTAAGCAATTCATCAGAGGGAAAAAATTCTTTTAAATTTGCTTCAGCTTGTAACCTAACTATTTTAGCCTTTATCGCACCAGCTTCTATTGTATTAGAGCTAAAAGAAGATTGTGATTTTTGATTATTTATTTTTAAGAGTATTTGACCTTTTTTTACTATATCACCCTCTTGCACTAATATCTCTTCAACAATACCACCCTCAAGATTTTGAATCATCTGATTTTCACCACTTGGTATAATTTCGCCATCACCTCTAGCTATCTCATCAATCATCGCAAATTTTGCCCAAACTATAAATAAAGCTGGTATTAGAATAAATATAAAAAGCATAACTCTATATCTTCCTGGTGTTACATGCAACACAGCGGCACTAAGAGAGTTCATAAATTCTAAATCTTTTTCATTTAGCCTTCTTCTTGAGTTTTTACTCACAACTATTCCCCCAACTTTTTGGAGATTGTTTCTTTATCATCATCCATAAGTAATTTACCATTATGCATAACAATAACTCTATCACACAATTCAAGTACAGACATCTTTTGAGTTACTAAAAATAATGTTTTATCTTGTATTTCTATTTTTAAATTAGCAATCAATTCTGCTTCAGTAGTTTGATCCATAGCATTTGTTGGTTCATCTAAGAGCATCATAGTGCTATCTTGCATTAATGCTCTTGCTATTGCCACACTTTGTCTTTGTCCACCAGATAGACCCATTCCTCGCTCACCAATTGGCATATCAAATCCTCTTGGATGAGAGTTTGTAAATTTACTAACACCACTGATTTTTGAAACACGGATAACTTGTTCATCATCTGGATCTATCTCAGATGAGATTATGTTATCTTTTATGGTACCTCTAAGAAGATGTATGTCTTGTGATACATAACCAATGCTTTTTCGTATATCTATAGGGTCGATTTGAGCTATATCTACGCCATCCATAAGTATTGTTCCACTATCTGGTTCATAAAGTTTGAGAATTAATTTAGCTATTGTTGATTTACCAGAACCTATTCGACCAATTACTGCTACTTTTTCACCAGCTTCTATCTTAAAACTCACATCATCCAAAGCAAGAATATCTGCATCAGGATATGTAAAACTTACATTTTTAAACTCAATATGTCCAAAAAGTTTTTTTCTTTGCAAAAAATCTTTTCCGTCAGGTCTTTCAGCTTCTCTTGAAACTATTTCATTTAAAGTTTCATAAGATGTTCTTGCATCAGCATAAGTGGTTATAAGGTTTGCAACCTGTCCCATTGGTCCTACAGTTCTTGCAGTAAGTATCACTATAGCAATTAGTCCACCCATTGTTAGTTCAAACTCTTGAATCAGATAAACTCCAAATACAATTACAAATACAGTATTTAGCTGGATAAGAAGATAGGTGATATTTGGAATTGAAGTAGACATCATCTTAGATTTTAGATTTTTTTGAGCAATTTCACCAGTTGACTCTTCCCAACTCCATTGCCTTTTACCCGATATTCTTAATGTCTTTATAGTTTCTATGTTCTGCAATGTTTCTATAAGTATTCCATTCTTTTTAGCACTTGCCTCATGAGAACTTTCTATGCTTCTTTTGAGTGGATTTTTTATAATCATTGCATAAATAAAAATAAGAACCATTGTAGTTAGTGGCACTAATACTAAATATCCGCCAATATAAAATATTACAGATAAAAAAATTATAGAAAATGGTAGGTCGATAATTGCGGCCATAGTAGCTGTAGAAAAAAATGATCTAACTGACTCAAAATCTTTAAGATTATTTGCAAATGATCCAATTGAAGTTGGATGAGATGACATTTTTAAATCTAGGACTCTTTCAAAAATAATTGAAGACATTATAATGTCACTTTTTTTAGCAGCAAGTTCTAAAAAATAGGCACGAAGACTTTTTAATATAAAATCAAAAATAAATACTATACTTATCCCTATTGTAAAAACCATAAGTGTTTCTTGTGCATTATTTGGAATAACTCTGTCATATACATTCATTGTAAATAATGGTGTAGCTAGAACAAAGACATTTATCATAAAAGATGCCCATAAAATATCTGAATATGCGCTTTTTGATAGTTTTAAAGTATCCCAAAACCAATGTTTTTGTTTTATATGTAGGCTTCTTGAGTTCTTTTCATCATAGTTAAATTCTTTTTTTAAAACAAAAGCAAAACCAAGATATTCTTCTTCTAGTTTCTCAACACTAACCCATTCTGTAAGTCCATTTTCACCATTTGGGTATATTAGCTTTGCTTTTGTGTTATCATCATTTAAATCTTCTAAAATACAACTGTTATCATTGCTAAGAAGTAAGATAGCAGGTAGTTGCAATCTTATCATATCAGATATATCTCTTTGAATGAGCATAGATTTTAAACCAGCTCTTGCAGCTGCTCTGGAAAAAAGAGATTTTGATTTTGATTTAGAGAAAAACTCGGCAGAACCTTCAAGATGATCTACCGGTAAACCAGCCATTAGTGCTTCTGTACTAAATGGCTTGTGAAAGATTTTTGTATATAGAACAAGTGCTTCTAAGAGAGAGTCTCTCTTTTTTGTTGCATTCTTTTCATTCATAAAGAAATCACTTTTTTATTGATAGTTCGATTTCTATTCTTCTGTTCATTCTTCTTTCTTCAACACTACGGTTACTTGCAATTGGTTCAATTTCGCCTTTACCTAGGGTTGTTAATCTTGTATCTTCAACACCTTCAAAAATAAGAGCTTTTTTAATCATGTTAGCTCTCTTTTGAGATAAAATCATGTTATGAGTAGCTTTACCACTACTATCAGTATGACCTGTAATTTCAACATTATAGTAAGGATTTTCTTTTAGAAAATTTGCAAACTCTATAACTTTAAGGTAAGAGTTTTTTGTAATTTTTGCAGAGTCTATTGCAAAATTTATTTTTAAAGTTTGTTTTAGTAAACATCCATTTAGATCAACATTAAGACCTGTTGGAGTATCTGGACACTTATCTTTGTAGTCATAAATACCATCACCATCTGTGTCAAGTGGACAACCATTTTTATCTACACTTACACCAGTTGGAGTATTTGGGCATTTGTCTTGGTAGTCATAAACACCATCGCCATCTGTATCTAGTGGACAACCATTTTTATTTACTTTCACATTAGCTGGTGTATTTGGACATTTATCATCTCTATCAAAAATACCATCACCATCACCATCGCTATTTATATTTTTAGGTTTTAATACATATATACTAACCAATACACCGTTTGATAAGTCTCTTGTATAAGAAGTTGTATCTGTAAAAGACACATCATTCCCTTGTCTTTGTTCAACATACAGTATTTCTTTAGAGATGTTTTCATCTAAAAACATCTCTTTTATATTATTTGCATAATTAGTACTTTTTGTATCACTTTCATTTGTGTCTAAAGAGTATCTAAAAAGATTTTGTATATTATTTGCATATGTATCTGAATCTATTGTAAGTTCATTCTCATCATCAGTTGGTCTATCTGTGTGACCAAGAATAGTCACACGAATACTAGTACCATTTTGTTGATAATCTTTTATAGTGTTGATAACATTATTATAACGTATTGTATTGCTATCACTAAGTTCTTCATTTTCAAACCAAAGCATTTCAAAGCGAATGATTTCTTGAAAACTTCCATACATAAAAGTATTTGGTTTAACAGAATTTACTGCTGAGTTGTCTACTTTGTAGTCATATATTCCTGCAAATAGTTCAAATGCAAGAATTATTGGTAATAAAAATAGTTTCATTATTGTTTTCTCCCTTTTTTTGTACATCCGTCTTTATCAATATTTGCACCTAGTTCTGTATTTAAACATTCATCTTGATAATCTTTGATACCATCCATATCTCTATCAACAGCACATCCATTGTCATCAACTGAAACACCTAGTGGTGTAGTTTGACATTTGTCAGCATAATCTTTAATACCATCCATGTCGGTATCAATAGCACAGCCATTTGATGTTACTTTCGTATTCATTAGTGTATTAGGGCATTCATCTACCATATTGGGGATACCATCTCTATCATTATCGTTTATTTTTTCCTTACAACCATCAGGCATAATATTATTGCCTTTTAAAGAGTTGTCACAAAGGTCTAAGTTATCACGAATAGTGTCATTATCAGTATCAAACTTAATAGGTAATGTATCTAATATCTCATGAGCCTCATCATTTGTATAAAGGTTTACTTTAGAAGTTAATTCTGCAGCATCAACTTCTCCAACAACAGCAACTACTAATAAGCCCATAGCATCTAATATTCGATACTTTGCAAAAAGATATTCATACTCCGCTGTAATAATTTGACTTCTTGCATTAATAACATCATTTTGAGATGATAGAAGGTCAAGAAGTGAGCGTCTACCTAAATCGTACTCATCTTTATATAAAACAAGAGTTTCTTCACTATACTCTTTGTATTTTTTTAAAGTGCTTATCTGCTTGCCAATCATCTCATATGCATTCCAAGATAGTTCTAAACCCTCGATAACTTGTCTTTTTAAATCTCTTTTTATAGCAACTTCTTGATTTATTTTACTTAGATGTTTTTGGATATTTGCTCTGTCTGATCCACCACGAAAAAGGTTATAAGTTAGTATTAAACGAGCTTTAAAACGGTCATCTGGAGAGTCGAAAGTATTTACTTTTTCAACATCATTATAAAATTGAGAAGCCTCAAAATCAAGTTTTGGGTAGTAGTCTTTTTTTCGTTGTTTGTAAAGTGCTTGAGATCCTTTAATGTTGTAATTACTTACAAGTAAAGATGGATTATGCTCTATTGAATAAAGTGCAGCTCTTTGTATACTCTCTGGCATAGGAATATTAAGATCTGGTTTTTGCATATTATTTAGATCTGGCATACGCCCTAATATTGTCTTATATGAATACTCTGAATCTTTTGCATTGTTCTTCTGTACAATTAAGTTTGAGCGAGATAGTAAAAGTGATGATTCTATTTTTTTAACTTCAGACTCTGTTGTTAATCCAGAATCAAATAAGTTTTTAACTTTTATATATATATCTTCATTAATTTGTACATTTTCAATTGCTGTTTGAGTAAGTTCTTTTGAGCGAAGTAAATCTATATATGCTCCAACCATTTTAAATGCCACATCATTAGCTTTTTCTACATAGTTATATGCAGCGGCAAGGATTCGTGCTTCTTCATAGTCAACTTTATGCATAGTACCAAAACCATCAAAAATATTTTGAGTAATAGTAAGAGAAGTCTCGTAATTTTTGTAGTTTAGGTCAACTACATTATGTTTAAAGTCACTGTTTTGTGAATAATCCTTAAGTCCTCCAAGATCATTGTATCCAGCAACGGCTCTTATATCAACTCTTGGGTAGTACTCTGATTCTGCTATATTTAAATCTTGTTGAGTCGCTCTATAGTTTGTTAGTCTTTCAGAAATGACAGGATTTGTTTTTATTACTTCAGAGACACTCTCTTTTAGACTTAAGGCATTTAGGTTAACTCCAAGTATTAAAAGAATGGATATAGAAAGTGCATTCAGTGAAACGGGCAATTTTGTTGGCATTGTAATCTCCTTGATTTTTTACAAACGCAAGTATACCTAAATAAATAAAAAATGTTAGTATTGATTTACCGTGAGACACGGCTGTTCCATGCTAAAAATTGTTTTATAAAAACTAAAGAAGCTAAATTAAAACAAGCTGATTCATTTATATCTTTGGGTGAGAAATTTTATTGGACACCAAAAATATTATTATTTGGATATTTTTTTAAACTTGAAAATATATCTAAATTTGATTTAGGATTATTTTTTGCAGTTGTTATGCTTTCATTTGTGTTAATTTATATTTCTGCAAAAATGAATACAAAAGGTTTATCTTTATATGAAGAAGTATACAATAATCACGGCTGTTTCATACTAAACTTATTAGTTCAGTCATACTCAGCTTGACTAGGAATCTAATATAAAATGCAGTAAAAACTAGACCCTGAATTATCATGCCCTTGTGTGCAAGTTCAGGGTGACGAAACAGAAAAACTTGTTAGTATGAAACAGCCGTGATACAATGATACTAACTTAAGTAGCATTCACTTAACTTTTGCTATAATTTTCAATTACACATATATTAAGGTTTAACTATGGCAAAAAATATTATAAATTCACTGCTAACAGATTAAATGAATCAGTCAATAGAAATACTGAAAATTATTATAATCAAGCAGAACTAGCGATGTATTACCTGAGAAATATTATATACCTATTTTTTTTATCAACTTCTTTGTTTGCTAATAATATAAAAATTCCGCAAGCAGAAACAACAACTTCAAATGCAAAAGATGTGGCGAAGCATGGCTGGAAACTAGCAAAATCTCCATTAACAAAATTTATTACAAATGATGGCAATATTTTGATAAAGAAGTTTCTTCAAGAAATGAAAAATCCACTTAAGCATTCAAAAGTAAAAAACGATATTCCTAAAGTGTTATTGACAAGAGAACATTACTATTA
>JAMOMX010000017.1 GCA_027066935.1 Sulfurimonas sp.
AGACAGTTTTAGAGTATATCGTTAAGCCTTTGAAAGATATAAATGCTTTGGCTTTGAGTGAGAAGTAGTGATTTTGATAGTATTGCAATACTATCAAAACTATGATTTGGGAGTAATTCATTACTATTGATTTTGAAGAGAGTATTTTATACTCTCATTTTTAATATATTTTTTAACTCTTCAATAGAATAAGGCACCCCTGATTTTCTATGAAGCATGGCATGACAATTTGGACATACTGGTCTTAAATCTTTACTAGCATTAATCTCATACTCTTTTTTGATTTCAGATAATGGCACAAGGTGATGAACATGAATAAATTCTTTTCCTATATCTCCATAAACAGTTTCAAAATTTATATTACAGACTGTGCAATTATATCCAAATTTATCAATACATTTTTGTCTAGCTTTTGAATTTCTTTCATAAGAGTTAACAGTTATCTCTTTTTTGGCACCTTCTTTAAGTTGAGATGCTTCTTTTTCACTCAACTCTTCAGGGAATAAAGCATCAGATAAATTACCTCCCATGATTAAACTATATAATTGACTCCCTCTATCTTCATCTTTAAAAATGTATATTCGACCATTTGCACCTTGTCTATCGATGGACTCTTTCAATTTTTTAAAGCCATACTTTGCTAAATCTTTAGGCTCATCCTTTAAGCTTTTTATCACTTCTAAATCTATGCACTGTTTATCTCCATCAGCTTTAATCTTTGTTACAATTTTACAAATGAAGTATAAACCATCAGGATATTTTTTATTTGTGCCTTTTACTGTATTATGCACAAAAACTATATCGTTTATATTATCTCTTGGTTCATTTTTTTTATCTTGAATTTTTTGAGAATATATATCATTCTCTTTTAGGTTTTGAAACTCTGCCTCTTTTGCCCAATCTTTAATACTTACTTTTATCTGCCAAAAATTCATTTTTTAACTCTCCATTACCAACAAATGTAAATCCTCGGAAAATATTTCACCTTTTCTTCCATTTTTTGTAGGAAAGATAGACTTTGTATTATCACTACTTTTATCGTCAAAATTAAATATTGTTTTTTTATCATCACATAAGAATAGTTTTTTATTTTTAAGTACATCCTTTTTAAATTTTTCATCTTCATATAGTTCATGCATCTTTTCAATACTTGGAAGTTTTAAATTTCTAACTTGAATATTTTTTATTTTTTTCTCATATAGTTTCCAACTATATCTATCAGTATTTTTTTTATCTTCAACATAAAAATTTGTGCTTCTTTTTACAGGTTTTTCATCCTCCCAATATGCACTTACCCAATCACTTATTTCAGAAAGAATTTTTCGAGCTTCATCATACTTTGGATAGAGTCCTTCATATCTTCGAAACTCTTTTGTATGTCCTGCTTTTAATTCAAAATGTAATATTTCATGATATAAAACAAATTCAATTACATAACTTGGAATATCTTTTGAACATAAGATACTATTGATTTCTAGTAATGCTCTATCATTAGCAATAGTTTTAGTATATATATCAATACCTCTAGCTATACCAGCATAACTTTTAAATGCCTTTTTAGTCCATTGTACATTTTTAGGGCTATGTTGTAATTTGCTAATTTCAAGTTGATTACATACCTCTTTAGAAGCATATTTATATAACTCATCAAGATTATGAATTTTATTAAAATCATCACTATCTACATAATTAAACCTTTTCAAATCAAGTTTTTTTATTGGTATTTCTTTGATAATATCTACTTCATTTTTATAACCTCTAATAATACCTTCTCTTGATAATACCTCACTTTGAAAATCTTCTCTTGTATAAAAACCATGTAAAATTTTATATTCATTATATTCATTATTTAGATTAAAAGCCTCTCCTATAGATAATTGTCTTGCAATGTTATCTATGATGTCATCAGCTTCATTCATCTTTTCAAATTCATATTCATCCAGTATAGGACGTTCATGGGCTTTTATATGAATACAAAGACTTTCTAAAATTCTATCACTTATAGGTATAAAATTATTTGTTTCAAGAAAATATTTATCTTTAATCTCTTCTATATTTAATGATTTGGCATTATCATTATTATAATAGTCTTCTAAAAACCTTTCATAACTATTTGCTTGAAATTTAAAAACAGGAATGATATTTAAAAGCTCATCTTTTTTATCATAAAGTTTATATTCTCCAACTGGCATACCATAGCTAGGAAGCATCGTAATATTTCCAGATTTAGTATGATTTTCCATAAAAGATTTATATGCCTCTTGCCAATACAAAGTTTTACCTGTTATAGGAGTTGATATTGTTTGTTTTTGAATGATAAAATAAAAAAGTTTGCTATCTTTATCAAAGTTTTTTATATCGCTTTTTTTGTCTGTTTTAAAACTAAATTGACCTTGTTCTTTTGTAAAACTCCATCGTTTAGTCTTAGTTCTTAAGTCTCTAATTCCAATTAGATAATTTGATTGTTTATCTTCATCTATTTTATCTTTTATTCGCTCATCTTTTAATAATTCACTATCTAGTAAATTATATCTGTATATATTTTTAATCTCATCATCTTTAGTGTATTCGATATTTTCTTCTTCTAAGATATTTTCGATTTCATTGATTGAGTATTTTCTATCATTTTTAATCTCTATATCTTTAAAAGATTTTTCTTGAATATCATCTTCAGCCCATCCATTCTCTGCAAATAAATCTTTTAGTGATAAAATATCAAAGTTTTTAATATTATCTTCAAAAGTTACTATATTTGCATTTTTTGTTCCTCCTGAATGAACACCTCTTAATGCCCTACCTATCATCTGAGTATAAAGTGTTTCACTACCTACAACTCTTGTGATAAATAGATTTTGAATATTAGGTATATCACTACCCTCAGTTAATATATTTATATTGATTAATACATTCAGTTTACTTTTGGGATCTTTAAAGCTCTCTATCACTTCGTCATTTGAGTCAAAACTACCATCTTTATAACTTTTTCCACTGTAAATGATTTCACTATTTATATCCCTTTCATTAAACATCCCTTTGAGCATCTCAGAGTGATTTTTATCAACAGCAAAGAGTAATGTTTTACCATCTCTATAGTGTTTTTGATAAGTTTCTACGATGTGATGATTTCTTTTTATATTGTTGGCAAGTAATCTGTTTATACTCTTTTTCTTTTCTTTAGTTGAACCATTAATATCTTCGATATCTATATCAACCATAGATTCTGTGGAAATTGGATTTAAGATAGGTTGACTTAAAATTCCTTTTTTCATCAAGTCAGCTGTACTTATTTTAAATAGTGCTTCTTGATTATCATATATTGCTTTTAGCTCTTCTTCTTTTTTCTCACTTGAGTTAATTGGTGTAGCAGTTAATCCTAATATCTTTAATTTATCAAACTTGTTTTCACTAAATTGTTTTCTAAACCATCCAAATTTATTTTTATTATCTACTAATCCTATCCACTCTTTATATGTAGGTGCTACTGAATGGTGGGCTTCATCAACAATAACTAAAAGTTTTTTTACAGAACGAAATTTTTTTCTTAATTTTTTATGCATTGAACCTATGCTTGCAACAACTATATCGTCCTTTTTAAAATCTATATCTTGTATCTTAGCATGATTTGATTTGCCCGATACAATTTTTAAATTTAATTCATTTTTTATGGTACATAAACCACTAAACTTGATAAAAGTTTCATAAGCTTGCTCCAACAACATATGCCTATGTGCTATCCATAATACTTTATAGCCATCATTGACAGCTTTATCAATAGCCCAACTTATCGAAACTCTAGTTTTTCCTCCACCAGTAGGCAAAACCAACATCCCAGCAACCCTGGTATCATCATCTAATAATTTTGTATTTAAATTCTCATATGCTTCAATTTGATACTTTCTTATACCTTCTTTTTTATTCTTCAATTCTATAAACTGCTTAATCTCTTTACTATGACTACTCTTTGTATCTATGGTTATTTTTCTTTCAAATTTCATTATATATTACATCCTTTAAGTTTTTAGTTGATTTAGTTTAGGCTCTATTTCGACCACCACGAAGCTCTGTACTTGCAATTAGAACATTTGAAAACCTAACAACATCATTCAAAGATCTCAATGCATAGATACAATGTTTGCTATAATCATTGTTTTCCCATTGATAGACCAATAAATCACCATTTCCATTGCTATCTTTTTTAATTTTAAACGACTCAGAGTGTGCTTTTTCCTTAAAGACTACAAAATCATACTCGCTACCTTCTATCTTAAAATTGTTTTCTCTTCCAATTTCTTTTATAATTTCAATACCCAATTTTAATTTCATAACATTTCCTCGCCTAAATAATTTTATAGTGAAATATCGACAAAATTTTGAAAAAGTAAATATATCTTTAATCAATTATTGGAATAGTTGATTGAAATTGTTATGGTATTTCCTCCTCTACAAACACATCGATAATAAAAAAACCAGACATAAAGCTGTCTTACCATCATCATATACTCTTATCACAAAACTTGATTAGGAGTACATGATGTTAAGAAGAAGAAAAAAAAAGAT
>JAMOMX010000018.1 GCA_027066935.1 Sulfurimonas sp.
TGATGAAAGTGATGAAGCTGTACATAACTCTTTAGCCTCTGTATATAGAAATGAAAAACAATTTGCTTCAGCTAAATTACATCTGAATGATTCCCTTTCTATCAACGATAAAAACCCTATCACATATTACAATTATGGAAATTTAATGTTAGATATGGAAAGTGAAGATGCAGCACGGGAGATGTACCAAAAAGCTATTGAGTTAAATCCAGATTTTAAAGAGGCAAAAGAAGAGTTGGCAAAATTAGATAAAGAGTAAAATATGAAACTATATGAAATATATAAAATAGTTGATGAGATATCCCCTTTTGAACTACAAGAAGTGTGGGATAATTCTGGAATTCAAGTAGGTTCAAATAATCAAGAAGTAAAAAAAATAGTTTTAAGTATAGATGTTGATGATGAGCTAATAGATTCACTAGATGATGATACTCTCTTAATTACTCATCATCCAATTATCTTTAGCGATTTAAAACAGATAAATTTTGATACATATCCTGCAAATTTACTTCAAAAAATGATAAAAAAAAATATTTCAAATATTGCAATGCATACCAATTTTGACAAGACACATTTGAATCAATTTGTAGCAAACGAGGTTTTAGGATATGAGATAATAAAACAAGATGAATTTGGAATATATCTTGAAATAAATGAAGATTTTGATATTTTTAGTCAAAAAATTAAAGAAAAATTTTCATTAAAAAATACTAAAGTTGTAAAATGTTCAAATTTTATAAAAACAGCAGTATTAACAACTGGTTCAGGTTGCTCTTTAATCCCTAAAATAAAAGCTGAGTGCTTCTTAACTGGAGATATAAAATATCATGACGCAATGCAAGCAAAAAGTATAAATTTATCACTTATTGACATTGGACATTTTGAAAGTGAATGCTTTTTTGGTGAAATTTTACAAAAACATTTGAAAATTTTAGGTTTAGAAGCTATAATTGCATCATCAAAGAACCCTTTTACATATATTTAATCGAAGGAGATTAATGAATCCGCACCTAAAACAACTTATAGACCTATCAATAGTTGATCAAGAAATTGACGCTTTTGAACCTCAAATAGAAGAGGCGAACTATAAATTTGAAGCAGCAGTAGCTAAAAAAGATAGTATCGATAAAGATATTGAAAACTTAAGCAATGAAATTAAAGAAGAAGAGCTTAAAAAATCTAAAAATGAACTTCATTTAGCAGAACTTTCTCAAAAACTTGAAGATAATTCTAAAAAAAGCAAAGATATAAAAACTGAGCGTGAGATGAAATCACTTCAACTTGAAGAAGAGATTGCAAAAGAGCAAGTTACTTTTGCAAATGAAGAGATTGAGCGTTTAGAAAAAATTGTTAGCAATAAAAAAGAGCAAATTGAAGCAGCAAAGGAATCTTTAGTAGATGTTGAATCTAATCTAGAGATAGTAAAAGCTGAAGTTGATGAAAAATTAAAGATGATAAACGAAGCTAGACAAGCAGTTTTTCTTAAAAAAGAAAAACTTTTAGGTAGTGTAAATCAAAAAGGTTTAACATTTTATCAAAAAATTCGTCGTTGGGCTAAAAATACAACTGTTGTTAAAGTTGAAGAACAAGCATGTAGAGGTTGTAATATGATTATCAGCGATAAAGTTTATGCTGATGTAGTAAAAGCAGAAGATATTACAAATTGTCCACATTGTGGTCGTATCCTTTATGTGGATATAACTCAAGAGTAGGGCTTTGCCTTTTAGTATTTTATATTTCATCCTAAGTGTAATGCTATATATTGTAGCATTACCACTTTTGATTTTTCTCTCATTTAAGCCAAAATATAAGCAATCAATTCCATCAAGATTTTTCCTTTTTAAAAACAAAAAATTTGAAACAAAAAATGGCATATGGTTTCACGTATGCTCATTTGGTGAAGCAAGAGCGTTAAAGCCAGTTTTGGATAAATTAAAAAATGAAGATATAAAAATAACAACAATAACACATACTGGTTATGAAGAGGCTAAAAAATATAATGCTCAAGTCAGGTATTTACCTTATGAGATGTTTTTGCCATTTTGGATGAAAAAACAAAAAGTTTTGGTTGTTTTAGAAGCTGAATTTTGGTATATGTTATTTGTTGTAGCAGCTTCTAGGGGTACTAAAGTAATCCTCTTAAATGCAAGAATATCTGAGCGAAGTGCAAAAAAATATTTGCAGTTTGCTTGGTTTTATAGAAAAATGCTCAAACATGTAGAGATTGTATATGCACAAAGTGATGCTGATAAAAATCGCTTTTTAGCTTTGGGTGCTAGAAATATAGAAGTTATTGGTAACATAAAGTTAGCAGGAGAGATTAAAAAGACAAAAAGCTATGAAAAGCCTACTGTTAAAACAATAGTAGCAGGAAGTACTCATGAGGGCGAAGAAGAGCCGATTTTAAAAGCTTTTATAAAGTATAAAAAAGAAAATGACTCTAAACTTATAGTAGTACCTAGACATCCTGAGAGATTTGATAGTGTTTATGAGTTGATGCAAAAGTATAAAAAAGAAAACTCTTTAAGCTTATCAAGATTTTCAGATAAAGTAGACTTTAAAGCTGATATGATTTTGATAGATGCAATGGGTGAATTAAATAATATTTACGCAATAAGTGACATAGCAATTTTAGGTGGAGCTTTTAAATCTGATGTAGGTGGACACAACCCACTAGAACCTGCTTTTTTTGGATGTCAAATAATTACAGGTAAACATTTTTTTCATCAAAAAGAGTTGTTTAAATATGTTCATCATGTTCAATATGTTGTAGCAGATGAAATTTATGAAGCAATAAAAGAGTGTAAATATCTTCCCCCATCAATGGTTGAAGAAAAAATAAAATTAGATAGAGTAATAGAAAAAATTAAGGAAATAAATTAATGTCAAAAGAAAAAGCTTATAAACTAGTAGCAGCACAAGAGGGTATTTCTAACTCCTCTGCAAAGTCAATGATTGATCGTGGACTTGTATATGTTGGAAATAAAAAAGTTATGATAGCTCGTGGAGAACTTGATGAAAAAACATCGTTTCGTGTTATAAAGGTTGAAAAGCCAAAAATTATATTTGAAAATGATGATATATTAGTAGTAGACAAACCACCATATGTTAACTCTGATGAGATTGAGAGAATGTATAAAGATGTTCAACTTCTTCATAGGCTTGATCGTGAAACAAGTGGAGTCTTAATGCTTGTTAAAAATGAAGAGTTTCGTCTAAAAGCGATTGGTGAATTTAAAAAAGATAAAGTATATAAAGAGTATATTGCATGGGTTGAGGGGATTATGAGTGAGCCAATCGAGGTTGATAAACCAATCCATACCACAAAGAAAAACAACCGTGCAACTTCAAATGTATCTAGCAAAGGAAAACCTGCAAGAAGTGAGTTTTTTCCAGATCTTGTAGGAAGTAAAAAAACAAAAGTGAAGTGTATAATCCATCATGGAAGGACACACCAAATTCGTACACATCTGCGTTATATAGATCATCCAATAGTTGGAGATGAACAATATGGTGGTCGACGTGCAAAAAGAGTTATGTTACATGCTTTTAAAGTTAGACTTTTAGGTATGGAATTTACTGCACCTGAGCCTAAGGCATTTATTCACTTTGAATAGTGTATATATTGGAATTGATTTGGCTTGGGGAGAAAAAAAACTCTCAGGCTTTTGTGTATTAGAATCAACTCCGCACTCAAAAAAATTAAAAATCTTAGATGTAAAACTAATAAAATCAATTGATGAAATTGTAGATGAGATACAAAAATATAAAGACTTCAAAGTTTATGTTGGGGTTGATGCTCCACTTGTAATACCAAATGAGAGTGGCAATAGAGAGATAGAAAAAAAATTTAATAAAGATTTCTCAAAATATAAAATTTCAATGCTCCCAGCAAACAGAAAAATACTTACAAAATATAGTAAAAAAATCAGAAGTGAAATTTTATTTAAAAAACTATCAGCATGTGGGTTTAAAAGAGATTATAAGTCAAACAAAGTTATTTTTGAAGTATATACCCATTCCACAATTGCAATGTGTTTTAATAATCATAAAATTTTACAATACAAAAGAAAAAAAGGTCGCAATACAGCTTTTATAAAAGAGCAATTAGAAATTTATAAAAATTATCTTAAAAAAGAGTTACTCCAACATACCATACTAAAAAAAGATATTAGTACTTTAAAAGGGCAGGGTTTAAAAGACTATGAAGACATGTTAGACTCTTTAACATGTGGGTATTGTATCTACTATTGTCAGTTTAACGGAGCTAAATTTTATCAAGTTGATGGAGTAAACACTTTTGTTACCCCAATTAGTATGTGGAAAGTATATATACTAAGATGTAGTGACGACACACTCTATACAGGAATTACAACAGACTTAAAAAGAAGAGTAAAAGAGCATAACGGCACAAAACTAGGTGCAAAATACACAAGCAACAGACGACCGGTTGAATTAGTCTATTTTGAAAATTGTGATGATAAAATTGATGCGTGTAAAAAAGAGTATGCTATAAAACAGCTAAGTAGAAAAGAGAAACAGAGATTGATAAATGTTTAAAATATATATAGACGGCGATGCATTCCCAAATGCACTAAAACCAATTTTATTAAAACAAATAGAGCGTTTAAAAATTTCAACAACAGTCATAGCAAATAAAAAAATAAATATTGGAAAATCTGATTTTATAAAATATCTAATAGTAGAACAAGGTGCAGATGAAGCTGATCATAAAATAGTAGAGTTAACTAATGAGGGTGATTTGGTTATAACAGCCGACATCCCATTAGCAGATAGAATCATAACTAAGAACGCGCATGCTATAGACCATAGAGGGGAACTTTATAGTGTTGATAATATCAAGCAATATTTAGCAATGAGAAACTTGATGGAAAAAATACGTGAGAGTGGAGAGATAACAGGTGGACCAAAACCTTTTTCAAAAAAAGATGCAGAGTTATTTGCAAATCAGCTAAACGCTTTTTTGGGGAAGATCACAAAGATAACATAATTATAAATTTTACTTATAATTGCTCCATCCTTAAAATATTATTAAGTATAATTAAACATAATAATTATTTAGCTTATATTTAAGTATATACAACTATAATCACTCATCTAAAAAAAGGAAGATAGAATGAAAAAAATGGTTATGTCGATTGTTGCAATAGGTGCAACTACAGTTTTAATGGCTGCTGTAAATGCTGGTGCTTGTACAGGGTGTCACGGTGCGGATTGGAGTAAAGCAGCTCTTGGTAAATCTAAAGTTGTTTCAGAGATGAGTCATGCAGATATCGCTACTTCACTAAAGGGTTATAAAGATGGTTCATATGGTGGAGCAATGAAGGGTATGATGAAAGGTCAAGTTGCAAAATATTCTGATGCTGAGTTAGATGCATTTTCACTAACTATTGGTAAATAGTTAAGCTATAAAATAAATTTCATAAACCAATTAAGTTAAGGAAAGTATTGTTTTTTCTTAATTTAATTGAAATACAAACTTCATAATAAGCAAATCAAAAGCCCCACTTTGTTATAATCAAAAAAAATTTACACCGATAAAAAAGGTATTTTATGTTTGATTCATTGACCAATTCATTTACAGCAGCCATTAAAAAAATTCGCACATTTGATGATGAAAAGGCACTTAAAAAAGCATTAGATGAATTAAAAAAATCACTTCTTAAAGCAGATGTAAATCATAAAGTTGTTAAAGAATTAATAGCTAAAGTTCATGTAGGCACCAAAGCTAAAGGGGTTGGCAAAGAGCAGTTTTTAGAGTCTATGAGAGCAACTCTTTATGAGTTGTTAGAAATTGGTGGAAGCAAAGGTTTTATCTTTGCTCCAAATCCACCAACCGTAATTTTAATGACTGGACTTCAAGGCTCTGGTAAGACAACAACAACTGGTAAATTAGCTGTATATCTAAAAAATAAACAAAAAAAAGTTTTAATAGTAGCAGCCGATTTACAGCGTTTAGCTGCGGTTGAACAACTTCGTCAAATCACAACTCAGATAGAGGTTGAGCTTTTTGAAGATGAAGCCACTAAAAGCCCAGTTGAAGTTGTAACCTCTGCATTAAAATATGCAAAATCTAAGATATTTGATGTAGTTTTAATAGATACAGCTGGTCGTTTAGCTATTGATAATGAGCTTATGAATGAATTAGATTCTGTAAAAAAAGTAGCAAACCCTAATGAAATTTTTTATGTAGCTGATTCCATGACTGGTCAAGATGCAGTTCGTACAGCTACTACATTTAAAGAAAAAATAGGGATTGATGGAGTGATTCTTTCGAAATATGATGGTGATGCAAAGGGTGGTGTAGCTCTTGGATTATCAAGTCAAGTTCAGGTACCCCTTCGTTTTATTGGTAATGGTGAGAAGATGGAGGATTTAGAAGTTTTTGTACCAGAGCGAATTGTAAATCGTCTTATGGGATTTGGTGATGTTGAAGGACTTGCTGAGAAAACTGCTGATGTAATAGATGAGAAAACTGCAAAAAAACTAACTCAAAAAATTAAAAAAGGTAAGTTTAACTTTAATGATTTTTTAGAGCAAATGGAGCAGATGAAAAAGATGGGTTCTATGAAATCTCTTATTGGGATGATTCCAGGAATGGGTAATATGTCTAAGGCACTTAAAGATTTTGATATGGAAAATTCAAGCGAACTTAAAAATATAAAATCTATGGTAGGTTCTATGACTAAAAAAGAAAGAGAAGACCCAGACCTATTAAACAACTCCAGAAAACAGCGTATAGCAGCAGGTTGTGGACTTTCTCAAGTAGAGATAAATCGTCAAATAAAACAGTTTAAAAATGCAGGTAAAATGGCTAAAAAACTTTCAAGTAAAAATGGTATGAAAGATCTTCAAGCTATGATGGGTCAGATGGGTGGAGCTGGAGCACTTCCTCGTTAAAATAGATTGCTTTTTTTTAAATAACTTGCTATACTTCCGCCATCGTAATAACTTCTGAAATAATCCCTCTGTGATTAGAAGGTACTAAGCAACTGCAAAGTATAAGACGCATATCGAGTATGACTCGAAGGCGGTAAGAGGCACAATTAAATATTTATATTTTATTCTGCAAAAAAAACCCCGAAAATAAAACTTATTAGGAATAACAAATGACAGTAATTAGACTTACTCGTATGGGAAGAAAAAAACAACCATTTTATCGTATTGCGGTAACAGATAGTCGTAAACGTAGAGATGGTGGTTGGATTGAACTTATTGGTTATTATAACCCAATGACAAAAGAACTTAAAGTAGATAACGATAGAGTTGATTACTGGGTAAGTGTTGGTGCTCAGATGAGTAGTCGTGTTAAAAAGATAACAGGGCGTTAATCAAATGATTAATGAATTTGTCGCACAATTTGCAAAACTTATAGCAACATATCCTGCTGATGTAGATGTTAGAGTAAAAGAGGGCGATGAAGTAACTGAGATTGTACTTCTTGCTAATCAAGCTGATATTGGTAAGCTTATTGGTAAAGAGGGGAAAATGATAGGTGCTATAAAAACTGTTATCTCTGGTTGCAAAGCTAAGAATGGCATGAGTTATAGGATTAATGTTGAGGCAATCTGATCTCCTTCATATCGCAACTATCGGCAAAACTGTTGGTATAAAAGGTGATATGAAGCTTCACTTATATACTGATTTTCCAGAACAATTTAAAAATAACACATCTTTTTTTATAAACCCTCATGAAAGATTAACTTTAGTAGATGTTAATTTAGCTAAAGGGCTTACAAAAATAGATGGTATTTTTACACCTGAAGATGCTAAAAAAATCACAAACAAAAAACTTTATGCAACAATGGAAGAAACGAGAAAAAATTGTCATCTAAATGATGGTGAATTCTTTTGGTTTGATTTGGTAGGATGTAAAATTGTTGAAGATGGAATATATTTAGGAGAAGTAATTGATATTGATAGGATTAATGCTCTAAATTATTTAAAAATCACTACAGCTGAAGAACTTATTAAAACTGGTAGTGCAAAAACTTTTTTAATACCACACAATAAGCCATTTACAATAAAAACAGATATAGAAAATAAAACCATTACAACAAGTGGTGCAATGGATATTTTAGAAGCATCATAATGAAGTTTACATTTGTTACTTTATTTCAAAATATTGTTGAAGGATATTTTAATGATTCTATCTTAAAAAGAGCGATAGAAAAAGAGATATTAAATATATCATATGCTGATCCTAGAGACTTTAGTTCAAATAAACACAACAAAGTAGATGATACTGCAGTTGGTGGTGGGGCAGGTATGGTTATGAATCCACAACCTTTGTATGATTGCCTTGAGTATTTAAAAAAACAAGATGAAGATATACATATAGTTTTTTTAACACCTGTCGCAAAACAGTTTAAACAGCTTGATGCAAAAAGACTAGCAAAAAAATCTCATATAGCATTTGTAAGTGGAAGATATGAGGGGATAGATGAGCGTGTAGTTGAGAGTTATGCAGATGAAGTGTTTTCTATCGGTGATTATATTTTAACAGGTGGAGAATTACCATCATTGGTGATATGTGATGCAGTTTCTAGAAATGTAGCTGGGGTTTTAGGAAATAGTGAATCTTTAGAAGTTGAGAGTTTTGAAACATCACTTTTAGAAGCACCATCATTCTCTAAGCCTGCAAATTATAGAGAAAAACAAGTACCTAAAGAATACCTAAAGGGAAATCATAGTAAAATTCGCACACTAAAAATCGCTCTGTCTGAATGTAAGACTAATTTTTTTAGACCAGAGCAATTTATAAAACATAATTGCACTAGGGCAGTGGGCTTTGTGTCGAGCAAAACCAAGCGTTAGAGTAGATATTGGAATTATTTTCAATATCGTAATATATAGATGAAGGTTTTCCTTCATTTTAGTAGCTACCCCTTGAGGGTATGAAATAAAATTAAGGAATTAACTTATGAGAAATAAGTATATTGAAAACTTTGAAAAAACACAAGTATCTGAGAAGACTATTCCAGAATTTCGTGCTGGTGATACTGTTCGCTTATCAGTAATAATTAAAGAGGGTGAAAAGTCTCGTATTCAAGCATATGAGGGTGTATGTATAGCTAAGCGTGGTCAGGGAACTGGTCAAACTATTACTGTTCGTAAAATTGGAGCTAATGGTATTGGAATTGAAAGAATTTTCCCAACATATTCTGATTCATTAACAGAGATAAAAGTTCTTCGTCGCGGTCGTGTTCGTCGTGCAAAACTTAACTATCTTCGTGACCTTGCTGGTAAAGCAGCCCGTATTAAAGAGCTTAGAAGAAAATAATCTTCTAAGCCTTACCTCTTCATTTTCATTACACAAAAATACCACTACCTTTTACAAACTTTTATAAAAAAAATAGTATAATCATCAATGGGCTATTTAAATAATCTTAAAACTATAGTAAATATAAATTCATATACTAAAAATAAAATAGGCATAGATAAAATTTCAAAGTTATTTGATACCTGGTTTAAAGAACTAGGTTTTATAGTGCAGACACACAGCCGACAAGATATTGGCAATCACAAATATTATACTTCTCCCCATCAAAAAGACGCTAAAAAACTGCTTTTATTAGGACACTTAGATACAGTTTTTCCTCCAGGTAAATTTGAAAATTTTTCTGAAGATGATGAATGGGTATATGGACCAGGAGTATGCGATATGAAGGGTGGCGATATTGTTATACTTGAAGCACTAAAAGAGTTGAAAAAACAAAATATTGAGATTAAAAATATTGATATTCTTTTTGTTAGTGATGAAGAAACCGGAAGTGATGATTCTAAATATTTAAGTGCATCTATCGCAAAAGATTATGATTATTGTTTTGTTTATGAAGCTGCTGGAGAAAATGAAGAAATTGTTACAGCAAGAAAAGGAGTTGGCACTTTTTATATAGATATAGAGGGCAAAGCTTCTCATGCTGGTAATTGTTATACAGATGGTGTTGATGCTAATTTAGAAGCTTCATATAAACTTCAAGCGTTAATAAAACTTACAGATTTAAATAAGGGAACTACTGTTAATGTTGGTAAGATTTGTGGTGGGATTGGTGCAAACACAATATCTCCACACGCTTCGTTAGTTTTTGAGCTTAGATATAAAAACTCACAGGAGAGAGATAGAGTTCTAAAACAAATTGATGAAATTGTTGAACAAACTCATGTAGATGGAACATCAGCAACATTATCTGGAGGAATTCAAAGAGATGTTATGCAAACAACACAAAGTTCACTAGAGTTAATAAAAAATATACAAAAGATAACCTCTCAAACAATAAAATATGAAGAGAGAGGTGGTGTTAGTGATGCAAATATTATTAGTTCATGTGGAGTTGTTACCTTAGATGGGTTTGGTCCATTTGGAGATGGAGATCATACTACAAATGAAAGAGCAAAAAAAAGTAGTTTTGAGAGTAGGATAGATTTGAGTACAAAACTTTTTACTTTTTTTGTTAAAAATTTAGATTTTAAAGAGGGTACATATGAGTAATAGAAAAATTGGTATGTGGATGTATAATAATGGTGGTGGCGATAAGATTCAAAAGAATATAATAAAAAAACTAAAAGAAAGAGATATTGATACACTAAATAATATCAATCTAAGACACGCTATAGCAAAAAATTCAAATATAATACATGCTAATGAAAAGTTAAACAAATTAGATCTGTTTTTCTCTTATAATGCTGGTGAGCAGACACAATATCAAATGTATATTTATCAGGCATTAAACCGTGTAATCCCTATGCTAAATTCTTATGATTCTTTTGCACTAACAGAAGATAAGTTTCAAACCTCTTTTGTTCTAAGAAACAGAGGGATAAAAACAGCTGACTATAAACTTTGTCACAGAGATGATGGACATGAGCTTAAAAAAATTATCAAAAAATGGGATAAGATGGTTTATAAACCAACTGATGGTTGGGGTGGAGTTGGACTCACTAAGATTGAAAACGAAGCAAATTTGGATATGTTGATGCCATTTTTAAATCAAATGGATTTAAGATATTTTTATGTAGAGAAATTTATTGATTATGATAATACTGATTTTAGAGTAGATATTGTTGATGGGAAGTTTGTATCTTGTTATGGTAGAAAAGCAAGTGGAACTGATTGGCGAACAAATATTACGAGTGGTGGCAGTGTATTTATGCGTGATGCAAATGATGACATTATAGATATTGCTATAAAAGCTTGTGATGCATGTAAGGTTGATATTGGTGGCGTTGATATTATATATGATAGAGAAAAAGAGGAATATATAGTTTTAGAGGTAAATGGAATTTCAGCATTTGCAACACCAGAACAAGAAAAAATCGGATTAAATTTTAATGATAAAAAAATAGATTTAATAGTTGACTTAATAGATAAAAGGACATTAAAAAAACAAATTATTTAAAATTTAATTTGCAAAGGAAATACTATGGCAAATAAAAAAATTGGTATGTGGATGTATAACAACGGTGGTGGTGGAGCTATAGAAAGAAAAATTATAGACCAATTAAAAGAGAGAGAGATTGAAGTAGAAACAAACCTTAACCTTCGTTTTGCAAAAGGCTCCAAAGATGGTATTATATGTAACAATGTGAATATGTTAGAGTTAGATCTGTTTTTTTCATACAATGCAGGAGAACAAACAAATACACAAAAATATATGTATGAAACAATAAATAAGTATGTAACTACAGTGAATAGTTATCAATCATTTGCACTATCAGAAGATAAATTTAGATCTAATATAGCATTGAATAAAGCTGGTATAAAAACAACTGATTTTTTTTTATGTCATAGAGAATCACCAGAGTATTTAGTTGAAAAATTTAAAGAATGGAAAAAATTGATTTTTAAACAAATTGATGGCTGGGGCGGTAACGGTATGATATTATTAGAATCGTGCCAAAGTTTAGATTCATTGTTACCATTTTTAAATCAAACAGGTATCCGTCATATATATTTAGAAAAATTTATTGATAATGATTTTTCAGATTATCGTATCGATATAGTTGATGGTGAATATATCTCATGTTATGGAAGAAAAGCCAGTCCAAGGGATTGGAGAACAAATATCTCTAGTGGTGGTAGCATTATTTTGCGAGAAGCTAATGATGAAATAATAGATATAGCAAAAAGAGCAACAAAAATTCTAGGGCTTGATATAGCTGGCGTTGATATTGTTTATGATAGAGAAAAAGAGCAATATGTAGTTTTAGAGGTAAATGGAATTCCAGCATTTGCAACGCCAGAACAAGAAAAAATCGGATTAACATTTAATGATAAAAAAATTAAAAAAATAGTTAATTTAATAGATTTTAAAATAAAATAAAATAGAAATTGGGTATAAAATGATAATAAATAAGTTTATAAAAAAAAGATTTTCTTTAGAGATGTCAGTATGAGACAGCAATATACTTCATACAAAGAATGTGTAGAGTTCTTTAAATCTGCACAAAAAACAAATCCAAATCTTTTTAAAGTTGAGTCAATTGGTAATACATGGGAAGATAGAGAGATAATAGTTGTAACTATTACAAAGGATATTAAAGAACAAATGAAAAAGCCAGCATTGTTTTATACAGGCACTATTCATGCAAGAGAATGGGTAGGAATTGAACTTTCATTGACCTTTGCAAAATATATATTGGAGCATATTGATTATGACCCACAACTAAATAGAATCTTAGATAGAACAACTTTATATATGGTTCCATGTGCAAATCCAGATGGTTTTGAATACTCAAGAAATCATTTTTCTTTTTGGAGAAAAAATAGAAGAGTAAATGGTGATGGAAGTTTTGGTGTAGATTTAAATAGAAATTTTGAAGTTGGATTTACTCCAAATAAAGATATGTCTTCAAATGTATATTCAGGGCCAAGTGCATTTAGTGAGCCTGAAACAGCAGCACTTAGAGACTTTGTGCTTAATCATAAAAATATTACAATCGCATTAGATTACCATTCACAAGGAAATGTTTTTTTCCCTGCACATAATTTTATTCATGAAGATGCGGTAGATGCGATAGATTTAAACCTACTTGCAGGAAATATGGCAGAGGAGATAAGAAAAGAATCTTCTCGTGAATATGGTGTCCACATGGGAAAACCACCGGTTCACCTTATCTCTGGGAGTGGACGAGAATTTTATTATTCATGTGGAGCATTAGCTTTAGTCGCAGAAGTTGGAACTAGAAATATTAGTGACTATAAAGAACATATGAGTGAAAATATTGATGAAAATATTTCAGCACTTATATTTGCTTTATCAGAGGCAAATAATTATTCAAAAGACAATTTTTTACCAAGGGTTAAAGATTTCATTTGCACTTCAGTAACCTCAAAAGAGGTGGAGCTTACTTGGAACTATTCAGATTCACAAGAAGTTTATTATGAAATATATCGTTCTATAAAGAAAAAAGGGTATGCACAAGCTTCAAATAGAATAGGTATGACAAAATTAAAAACTTTTACTGATAAAAATTTACGACCATCTACAAATTATTATTATTATCTCCGTGCAGCATGTGAACAAAAAAAGGTAAAATCTCCATTTGCACAGATATGTGCGGTAAGAACTCAGCCTGCTGAAAATATGTTTTCGAAAATATTATATCCCTCAGCTGATAAAATTGGTTATGTTGGCGAAAAAACTAATAAAAATAGTGATCACTTTGGTAATAATTCACTATTTGTTGGGATTTCTGAAGCTAAGGGTGAATGTATTGGAGTTTGTGCCTTTTCTTTAAGCAGTGTTCCTGAGAATGCAGTGATTACAAACGCTTCAATATCTTTTTATCCAATGAATCGTGTATCTGTTCAAGTTGAGAATTATGGGGAGTGGAGAGTTGGTCAAATTGATGAAAGAACGATAGATAAAATTTCTAGCTTTGATGATATCAAAAATGCTAAAGTATTAAGTTATATAGATAGACCTACGGGATCAGCTCAATTATCACAAGGTGTTTGGCGAAAATATGATTTTGCTGCACAAGAGATTGAGGTGTTACAAAAATCATTAAAAAGAAGAGTAGCTTACTTTAGAATGCAAGGACCATCATCCCTTCCCCTTAATCGTGCGTCACAGTTGATGCAGTGGGATATTGGATATGGAAAATTTAGTGGAGGGCTCTCTTTTAGACCAAAATTAGATATATCATATACCATAAATGAAGCTAGAATAGATTTACAATCATTCTCTGAATTAACAGCTTCTAAAGAGGAGATGATTGAATCAAAGTTAGATGTTGGATTTGATGAAAATGGAGATAAAAAATATGGTTGTATAGAGTTTGATTTATCTAATTTACCAGATATGGACAATACAGTTATATCAAATGCCTATATAGACATGGAAGCAAATAAAATAAACTCTTTAAATTCTATTAGGTTCCATATAGAGATGGTTATCCCTTGTGATGGAGAAAAAACATATGAAAAAATTAAAAATAGAAAAATTGTTGAGAGAATTGGTTATGATGTAAGTATTGCAGATATTAGGGAGAGAACTAAACAAAGATTTATTTTTGATAAACATGCCATAGAAGAGATGCTTAAAAATGCTAGTAAAAATCCAAAAGTTACTTTTATTATATCAGCATCATCACATAAATCATTTTGTAAATCCAAAGAAGTTAGTTGGAGTGATTCAAAAAGAGTTAAAAGACCATCTCTCATTGTAAAATATATTAAAAAAAGAAGAACTGCACCTGAGAGTGTAACTAATTTAAGGCACAGTAATAGCGATGGTATTATTAAGCTTGAATGGGATATTCCAGATGATGATGGATATAAAGGTTCAATAGTTGTTAAAAATCCATTTAGAGTCCCATGTTCACCATATGATGGGCAAAAACTTTATGGAGGGACAGATAGCTATACATATGATAGTTTTGGAGACAAAGATGTGCATAAATATTATGCAGTTTTTTCTTATGATGATGTTCCAAATTTTTCAAAAGCAGAGTTTATTGAAGTAAATAAACCAAATAAAGAATTAAAAAAGGACAAATAAAATGCAAAAAATATCATTTATGGATAAGTATCCAGTATTTACAAAAAAAATTTTAAAAACTAAAACTAGTTATAAAACAGTTGACGAGATAGTCGAATATTTTTGTAAAAATATAGAAGAACACCCTATTGCTGTTTATATTGGTATTTTTGATCATTATAAATATACAAGCTCACTTAAAGTACACGAAATTAATGAAGATATATTAGATGCAAAAAATATTATTTGCTGTTTTGGAGATAAACTTAAAATTCCTGAGATAGCGGCAGTTAGACCTAGGTCATTTGGTATAGTTCTTATGAAAGATTGTTTTGTAATAAGTTTTATCCAAGCACCAAGCCCTGTAGCAAATAATACTATGATAGAATGGGTTGAAGCAATAGAAAATATTTAAATATTTTATTATTGATATAACTCAATAATAAATTTGTTTCATTTAGTTATACTACAAAAAAATAAAGGTATAAAACTAAATGAATGAATTTTCACTCCCAAAACCATCCCCATTTGATGGATACTTTCCAGATGGACATCCAATTCGTACATATATGGAAGAAAATATTTTAATAAATAAATATATATCTAAACTAAAATTTATTGATGTTGATAAAGAACTAGAACTATATACAGAAATATTTGAAAAATTAGCAACTATTAATCTACATTTTATACGAAAAGAAAACCAACTATTTCCATATCTTGAAAAACATGGCTGGACAAGTCCATCACAAAATATGTGGGCTATGCATGATAATATAAGAGATTATATTAAAGCTGTTAGAGGTTATATTACAGCAAAAGATATTTCAAATATTGGTGGTGCATCAAAACAACTTTTCACAACAATAGAGCATCTTTTAAGTGTAGAAGAGGGAAGACTTTTTCCTAATGCTATGCAGATGTTAAGTGAAGATGAATGGAGAGAGTTTAAAGATGGAGATAAAGAGATAGGTTGGATGTTTGAAAAAGATCCAACACCATATCCAGAGGATAAATATATCCACCCAAGTGAAGATACTCAGAAGAGAACATTACCATTTGGTATAGATGATAAAACACATTATGACGAGGGATATTTAACACCAGAACAAGTTAACTCTATTTTTAGAATTTTACCGGTAGATATTACTTATGTAAATGAAAATGATCAAGTGGTATTTTACAATAGAGGAGAAGATAGAGTTTTTCCAAGAAGTGCAGGTATTATTGGTCGCGAAGTAAGGTTTTGTCATCCACCAAAAAGTGTAGATCAAGTTATTAAAATATTAGAAGAGTTCAAAGCAGGAAGACAAGATTTAGCAGAATTTTGGATTAATTTTAAAGGTCAATTTATCCATATTCAGTATTTTCCTGTTCGAGATCCTGATGGTACTTATAGAGGGGTTATAGAGATGAGTCAAGATGTGACTCATATCCGTTCTTTAGAGGGTGAAAAAAGGTTACTTGATTGGGAGTAATCTTTTTATTGTTGAGAAGAATTACTTTTTCGTTGTTTTAGGATATCGTTTATTTTTTCATTTAAAGCTTTTTCTGCTTCTTCTAAAGAGAATTTTCTATATCCCATCCAGTGTTTTGTAAAAAGTAAGATAGTTAAACAATAGTGGTGAGAGTTAAATATAAAGTTTTCTAATTCATCTGCGAATT
Organism: Sulfurimonas sp.; assembly: GCA_027066935.1. GTDB lineage: Bacteria > Campylobacterota > Campylobacteria > Campylobacterales > Sulfurimonadaceae > Sulfurimonas. The sequence continues at coordinate 16,671 of JAMOMX010000018.1, forward strand.
TATCAGATTTTTCATATTTTTCTCTTTCATTAAGTATCTCTTTATATATATCTCTTCCAGAAGATATAGGCTCTATAATACATAATCCCATAATATATTTTAATTGAGCTGTAATTGCTTCAAATACTTCTTTTTGGTTTTCGTTATTATATAATTCATGTAGGACATGGGTAAATAAGAAAGCATTTTCTTTTAATATATTTGAAGCTATATCTGATGGTATTTGATTACTAGTACTATCTGACAACTCTATAGAGTAGTTCATCTTTCTTTTAAAAATAAGACCATCTTGTTTATCTAAAGCAGCAAGAGCTTTTTTAAGTTTTTTCATACCAGAAGTTTTATTTTTAACTAGTGCAATGTTTTTATTATCTTGATTAAGAATTAGTTCATTGATTTTAGGAAATTCACGATTTGCATCATTAAAGATTTGTATACATAAATCAATTGATAATAGAGCTAGATGAATCTTTTTTTCCTCTTCTTTTTCTTTTTTTTGTTTTAGTAAAGGTATCAATTCATTTCGTCGTTTTTTATATGCATTAAGTAGTGTACTTGATGTATATGCGAAAGTGTTGTTTTGCATAAAATTCCTCAGTGTAAATATTTCATTATTTATACAATAACTTAAGTAAAAGTATGCTGAAAATACCTTTATATAGGCAATATTACCATGTTGACATTATGTTTTATTTAAAATGAATAAAAAATAATAGAGTGACATTTTAGTGACATTTTACATAATAAAAACATAAGTTTTCTTTGTGTCGAAAAGTAACATAGATTAGGTAAAAAATCAATATAATATCAATATTTGAAAAGAAAGCTTAAATTTAATTGACATAAAATATTTAAGCCTATATACTCCGTGATAGTTAATATTAAGGAGGAAAGTAGTTATGATAAAACGTCTAATAGTTGGTTTGTCTATTTCAGCAGCATGTTTTGCTGCAAATGTAGATAATGGTGCGAATTTATTTGATGGAACAAAATCATTTGAAAATGGTGCTGTATCATGTGTGGTTTGTCACAATGTTAATAGCTCTGCTGTTATAAGTGGAGGTACGTTGGCGATGGACTTAACAGCGATGGGTGGTGCAATGGAGTATCCACTTAGTGCTGTTGAAAATATGTCATCACCAGTTATGCAAGAAGCTTACAAGGGTAAGCCGTTAACAAAAGAAGAGATTGCAGATCTTGATGCATTTATAATGGATGCAGCAAATAACCCTGGTAGTGCAGGTGGAGACAATTTTGTGATGATGGGTGTAGCAGGTGCTGTTATAGCATTTATAATTTTAAGCCTTCTAGGTAATGGAAGAAAAAAAGAATCAGTTAATCAAGAATTATATGATAGACAACAAATGAGTCAAACACAATCAAGTCAATGGAAGGATGCATAATATGAGTTGGATAGAAGATATAGTAAATCCTAGCACGCGTAAATGGGAAGAATTCTACAGAAATAGATTTGCGCATGATAAGATAGTTAGAAGTACACACGGTGTAAACTGCACGGGAAGTTGTTCTTGGCAAGTTGCTGTAAAAGATGGAATCGTTGTATGGGAAACTCAACAATTAGATTACCCAGAAATTGACAGTAAACTTCCTGGTTATGAGCCTAGGGGTTGTCAAAGAGGGATATCTTTTTCATGGTACCTATATAGCCCGATAAGAATCAAGTACCCTTTAATTAGAGGTGCATTACTTGACGCTTATAGAGAAGAAAAGAGTAAAGCTGGTGGAGATGCTATGCAAGCATGGGCTAATCTTCAAGCTAATAAAACTAAAAGACAATCTTACCAGCACGCTCGTGGTAGAGGTGGATTTAGAAGAGCAACTTGGGAAGAAGCTAGAGAGATTATGGCTAATGCTACAATTTATACAGCTAAAAAATATGGTCCAGACCGAGTAGTTGGATTCTCTCCAATTCCTGCAATGTCAATGCTTAGTTATGCTGCTGGTTCAAGATTTTTACAACTATTTGGTGGTATAAACATTAGTTTTTATGACTGGTATTGTGATCTTCCACCATCTTTTCCAGAAATTTGGGGTGAACAAACAGATTGTGCTGAAAGCGCTGACTGGTACAATGCTAAGATGATTATAGATATGGGTGCAAACCTTAATATGACTAGAACACCAGATGCTCACTTCTTTGCAGAAGCTAGACATAATGGTACAAAAACTATCGTATGTGCACCTGACTTTAGTATGATTAGTAAATTCGCAGACCAATGGATACCTCTCCATGCTGGTAGTGATGCTGCTTTTTGGCAAGCAATTACACATGTAGTTCTTAAAGAGTTTCACCATGATAAGCAGGTTCCATATTTTAATGATTACTTGAAAAAATATTCAGATGTTCCATATTTAGTAAAAGTTGAAGCAGATGAAACTGGTATTGTTAAGCCAGGTAGACTTTTAAGAGCTAATGAATTAGCAGAGTTCAAAGATATTGAAAATGGTGATTGGAAATTTATTCAGCATGATGCAACAACTGGAGAGTTTGTAGTACCAAAAGGTAGTATGGGTCACAGATGGGACAAGCAAGAGACTGGTAAATGGAATATGAAGCTTGAAAACTCTATTGATGATAAAGCTTATGATCCAACACTTACATTTATCAATGATAATGATGGTGTAATTCAAGCTGCTTTTGATGATTTTGGTCTTGATGAGCAACAAATGAGAGGTGTGCCTGTTAAATATATCACTACAACTAGTGGTGAAAAAGTTGCAGTTGCTACTACTTTTGATATTCACTTTGCTCAATATGGTGTAAATCGTGGTCTTGAGGGTGCATATCCAAAAGATTATTCTGATAAAACTGCTGCATATACTCCAGCAT
>JAMOMX010000019.1 GCA_027066935.1 Sulfurimonas sp.
AGTGCTTATACTTTAGTATTTGATCATTTGAGTATTTAAAAAAATTTAAATACTCAAAAAATCAAACAATATCCCTATGTCTATAAAAAATAGCTATTGGTTTCAGCTATTCTTTATAGGATGGTTCGTATGATGATATATAATTATATCAACTTTAAATTGGATTTAAGACCAAAAGAGCTTTTTTCTTAAAAAACTTGATAGATATTGATTGAACTATCAATACTCATAACTCCCAGCATCTACTATAAACACCGGAATACTAGTCACACCAGTTTCTTGCAGCACTAGTTAAGTTTTTATAATGGTGTGCAGCTATATCAGTAAAACCACATCCTGTAGCCCAATAGCCATTTGAATTTGAGCACATTTCTCTACTTTTGCCTGTATTAAATCCCCTTGTGCATTGTATTTTTACTCTGTTCTGATTAATTACTTCTATTACTTGATGACAAGAATCTCCTGAATGACAAGAATCATAAGAAGGAGCTGAATAATTTGAATAGCTACTACTACCTGACGAACTAAATAATTCACCTAACGCTTGAGCCCCTTTATATACTAATGCACCACCTAATAATACTCCAAGTACTAAAGTTTCATCATAACCATCATTACTGCTACTACTTGAAGTATGGCTATTATTTGTTGCCACTCTTTTTCTAGATGCTTCTTGTTTTGCTAATATGATTTTTTGCATCTCTTCTTGTTTTGCTAAAATAATATTTTTTGAATTTTCTGCATATCCATTTTCTATTTTAAATTTATCATTTAAGGACAAAGCATAATTATAGTTAATATCCATAGGAGACAAACTACTCAATTTTTCAGTATAAGCATTATAAAACTGTTTATATCCAAGAAACTCTTTTGCAGCATATGAAAGAGAGATATCTGAACTTACACTCTTATCAGAAAGAGAAGATAAAAGAGTCTTTAATTCCCTTGCAGTGCTACTATCAATTTCTTCAACCTTGACTACTATATTGTCCTCATTTTGTGAAAAAACAATCTTATGTTGATATGATTTATCCATAGATTTTTCATAAGTTAACAGAGTGTGAATAAAGCCTTTCTTTGACATAAGAGCTTCAAAATTTGATTCAACTTTATCACCACTTGTAACTTTTTCACAAGTTTTACCATTATAAACAGTTGATGTTGTACCATATCTTGAATCTTCTACATCTACAATTACATATGACTCATGGTTTTTTAGATATAATGAAAAATCTGAATATCCCGTCTCTTTATCAAATTTACAAGCTCCATTGTTTAGTCTATTTCCATCTCCCCAAGCATGTACAATATAAGGGAGGAGGAGGAAGATATAGGGTAAAATAGTTTTATTTATTTTTTGCATTTCATTGTCCTAATATTTCATACCAACTAAAATACTACCAACATTGTCTTGGACTGTATCATAAGCAGAAACTATATCTATACGCTCCACTTCAGCTCTTACAAAAAATATATTTCCTGACAATTCATCAGTTTGATACTCGATATAAGCTCCCATACCATTTTCTAAATCATGTTTTTTTATACCACTATCTTTTAATTCATCTGTCTGTACTTCATTTATATATATAGCTTTAGATAGCCCAAGTGAAAGAGCTTTGCCCTCTTCTCCTACTCGAAAAACAAGACCGCCATATAAAGTAATCTGTTTTAATCCTGCATAATATGTAGTTTTTCCTGAATCACTTGAAGTTTTATTCATCCCTGTATTGTATTTACCATTTATACCAATTTCAATATCAAAAAAATTTCGTACAGGATTGAAAAGTCCATATAAACCACCTTCAAGCAAAAGACCTTGAATTTTGGTATCACCATCACCACCTATTCTACCTTGATAACCGATACCAGCAAAATATCCAACTCGAAATCTTGATGAAACTGTACCACTCGAACTTTTTTTAAGTTCATCTTCAAAAGAACTCTCTGCACTCAATGGTTGACTCACAAATAACACTATGCAACTCAGTACACCTAAAATTGATTTTTTCATAATTTTCTCCTCGTATATTATAATTATCCTACTAGCAAAATATTCTATACAGTTTGATATCAAAACAATTCTAAAGATTATCTGGATACAAACTCGTCTTTCTAAAGTCCCAAGTTGTCGGTGTAGCACTATCTGAACAAGTACCACCAATCACTTCTTGTCGCATCATTGTCCAAACACTGTCACTCTCTTCTCTATCCAAGATAAATAACCAAGCTTTATCATCCTCTCTTTCTATAAACAATCCACCATCAACTATAGAGTAAGAACTATACTCTATAGTCGGTTCTACTTTATCAAAATCCAAAAAACCTTCCTCTATTATAGTTTTTTTTACTTTATTAGATGAAACAAAGTTATACTTTATATACCTTATGTCTAAAGTACCAGAAGTTTCAGTATCAAATATATTTTTATCCATAATCATAGAATTTCTGATTTTAGGATAAGAAGGATAATTGGTTAAACAACTACCTTTTAATGATTTGTTTTCCATTCTGCCATCGTCTGTATCGCCACCTAAATTGGTTAATTTTTCATCTCCACATCCATTTAATAAAACTACCATTGCCACAAAATATATAAATTTCATAATTTTATCCTCATTTAAAATATATAATTGTACTATCTCTAAATTGGATTTATTGGATTTTATAAAAAAAATTTATTTAACTATATTTTAAATGTAATAACTGTTATAATACAAAATGGGAAAAAATATTTTAGATAATGAAAATTATCAAGTGTTCATAAGTTATTCATCAAAAGATAAAAAATTGGCAGATAATCTATGTAACCAGCTTGAGTTAAATGGCATAAATTGTTGGATTGCACCAAGAGATGTTAGAATTGGTGCTTATGCAACTTCTATTTTAAAAGGGATAGAAAAAAGTAAAGTTTTTCTTTTGATTTTTTCTAAACATTCAAATTACTCAGAACATGTATTAAGAGAGATTGATTATGCCTCATCTCATAAAGTAAAAATTATACCCATAAATATTGATGAAACAACACCTACAGATGCTATGAAGTATTATCTTAACATGATTCATTGGCTTGATATAAAAGATTGTCAAAAACCATCAAATATAAAGAAGATTTTACAAGCAATCCATTCATCTTTAGAGTTTAAATACTCTGAAAAAACATATAAAACTACAACAAACTTTTCATTTCAAAAATATAATAAACCACTACCTTGGATATTTTTAATTTGCTTAATCTCTATCATTTATTTTATATCTGGGTATAGTCGGCTATATCATTCAGAGTTTATTAGCGATATAAATTTTCCTGATGAGTCAAAAGTTATGCCCAATGAAAACATTCAAAAAACTTGGAGAATAAAAAATATTGGATTTTTTGATTGGGAAGATTTAGAGATGCAACGAATAGGATCTACTGATGGAGCTGGATTAATTTCTTCCGCTTCTTCATTTGTTATACCATACACCAAATCTAACAAACAAGTAGATATAAGTGTTAATCTTCAAATGCCTTCAAAATCTGGTTCTACTATTGCATATTGGAAATCAAAAAAAAAAAATAGTAACTCATTTTTACTGGATAAACAAAATCCAATTTTTACTAAGCTAACAGTAGAGAGCGAAAACTCTTTCGTAGAAGATATAAATTGTCCAAATGGCTCAATATTTAATATAAATACAACATTTGTTAAAAAATGGAAAATTAAAAATATAACCAATAAAACATGGGAAAATGTTTATTTGGAAAGAGTTAGTGGAAACATGTTAGTAAAGTCAAAAGATAAAATCAAACTTCCAAAAATCAAACCTGGGAGTTCAACAATTATACATATAGCATTAACAACACCTTTAGAACCTACAACAGTTACATCTTATTGGAAAATTGTTGATAAGTTTGGAAATAATATAGTTAAAGATGGTGAAATATATCTAACAATCATAGTATTGTATGATGTAAGTAATGTTTTTGGTTATAAATATACAAGATGCGATATGTAGTTATAAAACAACTAGCACTATCAAATATATAGTTCACTTCACTAGAACTTGAAGCACTTCTTTTTGTCGTTTTATCTGACAACTTCGCAGTTAATGGTTTTAGATATGATGCTATGGTGTTATATCCTTTTCGTTTTGCTGCCATGTAGGCATTTTCAAAACCTAATGGGTATATATTTGCATCTGCTCCGTGTTTAACAAGCGCTAAGTTATTGTGTAAATAAAGTGCTTTATCGTATGGGTTTTGTATGGTTTTATAGATTCTAAGCTGTTTTTAGATTTAGGATCATTTTGGCATCACTATATTTTTTTCCACCAGCAGTTCGTCCATACTCCAAAAGTGCTAAAGTATCAGCTTTGGGCATAAGTGTTTCCCTCAATCTGTGCAGAAGTGTAGATAAAATCAAAACTATACCACCCCAAAAAGTCAAGACAATTTTTTCTAAAATCTAATTCTCTTTATCTCATGTTACCTTATGCTACATTTTTATCTAATTTGTCATAGTTCTCATTATTGATTTTTAAACTCTTATGGTA